>JAGLDR010000229.1 GCA_023145475.1 bacterium | reverse complement strand
CACCCTTTGCCGCAGCAAGCCCCATTCTTACAATAATCAGTCCAATAAATGTCTGAGCTATAAATGAGAGGAGAGAGAAGATAACAGAGCCACCACTCGGGGCGAACAACTGTATAGTCAAAAATACAACAAAGATTGCAAAAGTAATTGCAATCCATGTTCCCATGTTTTTCTTAAAATCATCTAACGACTGTGAAAGTAGCTCACCAATTGTCCATTCACGCATAATAACCTCCTTGTGTGTTATACGGTTCAGCCTGCATTCTATGGTTGTCAGATGAGAAAATCAAGATTCCTTGAATTTCATAGTTTTTATGATACTATGCAGCAATTGTAGTGGGAGGAGTCGGATGGGACGATATAGTAAGAAAATTCAATCCGAAACAGAATCTGTTTCGAAGGTTGCATTTTCATTCACAGAAGGGCAATACAGTGGTGGTAAATTCTTTTTACCGCGAGCAAAATTATTTGTCATCGGAAGAGATCCAAACAGTGATGTTGCTGTTGTTGAGACAAAAGTCAGTCGTAAGCATGCAAAATTGTGGGAGCAAGATAGCCATGTGTTTATAGAGGACCTTGGTTCAACTAATGGTACTTTTCTCAATGGCAAACGGCTTGATAAAAATATCCCTGTTTCGCTGAGAAAGGGTGATGTTTTAACTGTGGGAGACACCTCGTTTGTCTTAGAGACAGAGTTGGGTACTTCAACCTCAGATGCTATCATACTTGGTCACTCTGCGCCTGCTCCTGGTGTAACAATGGAGTCTGGTGATTTGGTGATTGAAGAGGAGGACGATAGCAACGAAATTCTCTCTTCGAGTGATGCTATTATGAGTGAACTATTGCAGGACGATTCCAACGAACAGCATGAAGTTGAATCAGAAGTAGAAATTGATGAGATTGATGATATTGCTATTGATGATGGTGTGAGTGATTTGCTTGGTATGGATTCTGATGATGAAATTGGTGATTTGATGTCTGGAATGGCAGAGGCTGTTCCTCAAAAAACATCTCAAACAGCTCCTCAAGTGCTTGGAAAGGTTGGCCTTGCAAAGCAGACGGCTCACCTTGCGCAAGCCAATAAACCTCTGATTAACCTTAATCGCAGTGGTGAAACAAAAGGTAATTTACGAGAGTTTTTTATTAATGAATTGCTTGAGTTTTTGGCACAGGCTCCCTCTGCAGGAACTTTGAAAGTAAGCGTAACGGCTCCTTTTCAAGAGACGATACGGCTTGATATTGCAGGGAAGGGAATCTCCTCAGCCTCTTCACTTTCCCATCAGAACTTTGGTGATGAGAAAAGTTTTACACGGTTGATGCTCGCTCGAGATGCTGAGTGGTCTTTTATGGCTTCCATTGAAGCTCAGGCATACAAGGTCAACAAGTATCTTGAAGATATTCAGATGGAAATTGCGGGAACGAAGGAGTTACTCACCCGTTATCGAAAACTTATTTCTGCAAATCAGCTTAAATTTGTTATCCCAATGACCGGAAAGCTATCTGATCTCTCCGGGAGTGATTTAGAGACAATTCAAATGATGGTAAACTCTCAAGAGGTCTGTGTTTATCTTAATGGTTTCTATGATTTAGATGACTTTATGCTTTTGAGTGAAGTGATAAAATATATCGACCTTGGGATTCTTTTTGGCGACAATAACGACGAAGGATAGTGTTATGTACTTTAAAATATATCATAAAAAATCGCAACAACTATTGCAGACATTTAATGAACATACAATCGTTGATTTTTGCACAAGAAATCATGACAATCTCTCAACATTCTACTTCTCTATAGGCAATGAAAAAGAGTTGATGGAGTGGGAGACTTTTGCTGCAAAAAATGCTGACCTTTTTGCAAAAAAACAAGAGGAGCGTGTTGCACTGTCAACGCCCGAAGAGTATGAAGAGTTGCTTGCAGATATTCCTAAAAAACGGGTGAAAGTTCCGTGGATTTTAATTCTCTCTCTTATTATTGTAGGCGGCGTTTTTGTAGCATATTCTTCTGGAATACTTTTTTCTCAGAAAGC
>JAGLDR010000228.1 GCA_023145475.1 bacterium | reverse complement strand
GTTATCGTTCTTTTGGCTCTGCTTCACCTTGGAGTTAAGGGCATCAGACTTGGACCAACACTTCCTGCATTCTTGAGTCCTAACATTGCAAAGTTCCTCATTGAGAATTTTGATATAAAAGGAATTGGAACAGTAGAAGAAGATGTTGCAGCAATAACTGCTGGACACTAATCTATAATCGACGCACGGGACGGTGTCAGGCCTCTACATTTTGAACAAATGTGGCGCCTGATACCTCCGCCTCAAACACTATCAATGAAATTTACTTTAATTCGACAGGATCAGCTGAAAAGAGTGTTTTTGCATTATCAATGATATACTGACAATCAACTTTAGTATCAAGAAGAACTTGTTCCCATGTGTTTGGTGAACCCTCTTTCAGTGCGTTTTGAGCACCTGATTTTAACAAAAAGTTATCGGTAACAAGAACATTTTGAACATCTGTCCATTCAACTGTACCGCCCAGCTTCACACCATCTTCAAGAACCATACCTTGAAGTTTTGTAGCCGAATTTTCAACGATATGAGTATCTCCACTCATTGTCCCCTTCACAATAACTAAAATTCCTGGAACACCATCCGCATCCCAATCTTGAACACAGGCGTCATTTTTATCTGTAGGTAATACATATGTCGCAGGATCTATTACGCAGGTAGGATCAACCGAGCGAATCTCATAAAACCAATCTTGAAAATAGCTAAATGAATCATCCGATTCTTTTGTCAATGTTGCTGATTTCATTAACAGTGGCAGAGCTTCAGCGTATGATGGTGGAGTTTGAGGATTTACGGTTCCACTCATTGAGTTTCCTAATTTAACATGACACACTTTTGAGACCATGCTTATCTTCTCGCCTCGTTGCTCTTGATAGACAAGAAAATAGGTACGAGTCCACCCTTCTGCCATATCAATTGTCGCAACTTTTGAGTTGGCAGTAAACCACATCTTTTGTGCGTAATATCCACACACTTCAGGATATTCACCTGGATCACAAGAACAGACATCGGTCTTTACCCAAACACCACTGGTACATGTCTGATAGAGACGACCATGTTGTGTTGAACCACAAATTTCAGAACTCAGTTGAGATGTCCCCTCTTCTGTACAAGTTTCAGCGCCTGTATCTGAGCCATCATCATCTGTTGTTGTATCTGCAGTATCACTAACATCACTATCTTCAACGGTGTCAGCTTCATCTGCTGCGGTATCAGCTGAATCATCGGCTGAATCAGCCTCATCTGTTGTCGTATCGCCCACATCTGTAGTGGTGTCTCCTGTATCATCAGCACTATCGCCTGTATCATCAGCACTGTCACCAGTGTCTACGGTATTATCACCACATGAAATCAAAAAAAGTGCACTCATCAGTGCGGCAACTAAAAATAATTTTTTCACATCATTCCCCTCTGTCTGTTAAAATAACAACTTCACCCACAAACCTAAACTATAAATAACCCCTGATGAGGTATATCCTGGATAACCTGCATTATTTGTTTGAAATCCTTCTGATTGCTCTGCAACAATATTTGGATTCGCAGCACAATCAGGATTAAATGGATCACATTCCGAATCTGGAAATTCATCAACGACTGTGCCACCTT
>JAGLDR010000227.1 GCA_023145475.1 bacterium | reverse complement strand
TCAGTAAAAGAGTTGTTTTTGTCATCGTAGCACCTCCTCGGTAAGCAAATTTCACACCTACTATGCCACCAAAAGAATCAATAGTCAAATTCACATAGAGATAAATACCGCAGAGCAACCAGTTGAAGAGGATTTATCGTGAGACACAGCACTAGGCTTGCAAACACCATAGTAGCATGTACCACTTTCGCCATCCTCTGTTGTGCATGTAAGGGCGTTTTGATGAATATCTTGTAATGCTTCGCAAGATTCTGAGCTCTCTTGGCAAATAAGCTTTTGACAATCGGGAGGTGTTCCACAATCTTTTTTATCTCCTCGACACTCTCCTGCTTTGCATACTGCATTTTCAATACAAAAGAGTTCTGTATTACAAGATTCTCCCTCATTGGCGGCAAGAAAAACACACGCTCCCGTTGTTTCATTGCATGCTCCAACATTACAGCTGTCATCAAAAGAGGAGCAATCTTTCCGCTCTCCTCCCTCACAACTTCCCGATATACATTGATAGTTAAGAAAACAAGGGGATTCATCTGCAATCGCACAGAGGGTTCCATCATCTCTCATTGTATTTTCACACGATTTCGTTTTTTCACTGCAGAATGATGTGTGGCAAGAATTCGTATTGTCACACCGCAGAGCATCACTATGTATACAGACCCCTTCAACACAACTCTCTTGACCATTACAAAAAAGAGTGTCATCACAATCTTCATCTTTCAGGCACGATTGTATATCCAAAGTCAGAGAAGGATCTCCTAAATAATTTAACTCCATTTTTATCATCGGATAAATATCGCCATTGTAAAATGATTGTTTCGCATCCATCATTGCTTTTGCGGGAGATTCGTTGGTTACAACCGCCTTTGAGAAAGCAACACCATACGCAAAAACATCTGGAGATTGGTTGGGGTCATACCCTGCGTAAATGGATCCAAAGGTAATTTGAGAACTGGCAACAACACCTATTGCCGTATTTTTCAGCATAGAATATCCAAGATTGTTTGCAGCGGTAACCTTCCCATTCAGGCAACTTCCTTCAAACACAAATGCGGCAGGAGCTTTGGTGAGTTCTTCACTTTGCTGAGAGGTAATAAAAGAGGGAGAGTCCATGTCATAGCTGGTTGGAACGCCATCATTATCTGAATCTCGTTGCCATATTGTCCTGTATGCAGCATTTTCCAACCCATGTGCCATCCAATAGACACACCCATATCCTTTATTCCATTCCCTCATTAAACTTCCCGATGTTAAAGCTGGATAATCGGTGTATTCAGAAGGAGATAGGCCACTCTTCTCAACAAGAACTTCATCCTCAAATGTTTCTGGCAAAATAGTATTTCTAAAATATTCTGCGACATATGCTCCATCCATTTTTGGCATTCCCATCTGATTATCTTGACGGGCATAATAGGCGATAGAAGCAGGAAAGAGGATTTTTTTTCTGTAGGGTTGATTGGTCGAATGGTTAATATAGGTAACAGTTCTTTTGAGAATGGTATCTAAAGCAGCATACTCATTATTATAGACAGGAATTCGTCCAACAATAAAATCATACTGGAAACTTACCTCCACATCCTCACGAGTGCCATAGACTTTATCTTCGTTTGAATCCCAATTTCCAACCGTTACCGCATAAATCATATCCGTATAGACTGCCTCATACTGGGGCTTAACACTCGGGGAACCCTGTCCAGGTTTAACCGTAAGCATTGGGACACCTAAGGAAGTTGGCGTAGGATCTGCGATAATGAGAAGAAAAGCATACTTACCAACTTGAGACGAGAGCCATTTTCTCACAAGAAGCACTTTCTCGACTCCTGCTATATCCTCTCCCCCAAATTGGGTTTCGGTGGCAACATCAACAAGAAAACCGTGCGCTTTCTTTGTAGCGATAAAGTTCAGCAACTCCTTAGAATGAATCCGAATATCATTAGTTGTTACAATCAACATTGTCTTATTCTCAGCTGCTTTTCCATATGTTTTCATCTGTGGAGATTTGCTTGAAAAATAGACCCGTATCTTTTTTATAACAAGGAGTGTTCCATCTGATGAGGGAATGACAGGATTAAAGACCAAACGATAGATAGTGCCACTCTTTGATGTTTCTATCGGCTTCACACTATAGAAATCTTGTAGCGTAGGAACTTTCAATGTAGAAGGAGAAAACTCAAATTTCACCATTTTATTAGGGGTAATTGTGAAGAGATCGTGTCCTAAAGCGAGCTTATCATCTAACGCCACTATTTGAGACTCCTCAATAACGACCTTGACTACCGGAGATGAAAAATCAAAATTTTTATAAGGAAGAACTGGCTTTTTTCCAATACCATTCAGCTGAAAGCCAGAAATGGTGGGAATCAGACCATTTTCAGTCTGTTTTATCGTCAACTTTCCACTGTCTATCACAATAGAAGAGGCAAAAAGTGCGGTGAAAGAGAGATAAACAATAAAAAGAACAACTATTTTTAATCGCATGAAAAACTCCTGCTCAATTAGAACCACAAAAAACAGATTAATGGAAGCAATAAGTATGCCTAAGATATTTCCTCAAACGGTGGAGTTCGTCATGCTTATTTCATTTTTGCAATAAAATGATAAATCAACTTGCATAATTCGGACAACGGGGTAAGGTATAGATATCTATTGTGTAGCAGTGGTTGCTACAACAGAGGAGGACTCAGATGAGAAGATTTTTCTTAATTACAAGCTTACTGTTGATTACATTGAACATATCCGCATTTTCGTGGGATCCCGTCCCTGCGTGTCAACCAATGTTTTTGCGTGTCTCCCATGATACCATTGATGCTGCTCGCACGATGGCTATAACATGGAACACCAAAAGTGAGTGTCAAACAGAGGTTATGGTTGGTGAATCGGGATTTACACAAAAAAGTGTTAAGGGAACACACTTCAAAGGAAATGAAGGCCTTGGCTATATCCATGAAGTGCATTTGACAGACCTTGATCCAGAAACACTTTATGACTACAAAGCAGGAGATGGTACAAATTGGAGTCCACCATTTACCTTCCAAACCGCCCCGTTGCCAAACAGCTGCTCTCCTGTGGTTTTTGCGGTTGCGTCAGATA
>JAGLDR010000226.1 GCA_023145475.1 bacterium | reverse complement strand
CTCTCCTCTATCATGCTCAAAAGCTCATCAGGAAAAACGGTGCGACTCGGCGATGTAGCAACCGTCAGTTACGATAGTGTCACCTCACAAATCACCCGTTTTGATAGGAGTGTAAGCGTCTCTATAAACGCCAGCCTAGCTCCAGGACACGACCTTGGTGGTCAAGTTGAAGCTATCAGAAAATGGGCAAAAACGAGTATGAGCGATGGCGGTAGAATCGCCTTTTCTGGTGATGCTGAAATGATGAAAGAGAGTTTCATCAGCCTTCTACAAACACTACTGATTGCGATGTTGCTGATTTATATCGTCCTTGCGGGACAGTTCAACTCGTTTATCCACCCGTTTACCATTATGACGGCACTCCCATTTGCGGTATCCGGTGCACTCATCACACTTTTTCTTGCAAATGAAGGACTCTCTATCATGAGTTTTATCGGTATGATCATGCTGATGGGAATTGTTACAAAAAATTCAATCCTGCTCATCGACTTCGCCCTTCAGCAGATTCGAGATGGCGTAGCGGTCGTTGACGCACTTGTTGAGTCGTCTCGCGTTCGACTTCGCCCCATTCTGATGACGGCGGGCGGAACTATCATGGGAATGGTTCCCGTTATTGCATCGACTGCACAAGGTGCGGAAATTAAACACTCGATGGGATGGGCCGTTTTTGGTGGACTTATATTTTCAACCCTTATCACACTCTTTATTGTGCCTGTTGTCTTTTCACTATTTGATGGAATTGGAAAAAAGAATTAACAAACGAAGTGTGCTGTGAATATTCACCTTAATGATTATTCTCGACCTCCTTTTTCCCTGACTTTTCCACAAGAAAAGTTCCTTTTTCAGAGAGCAGTATAGCGAGTGGACGAGTCGAAGAAAATTCAGCCATAACAATAATCATAATAACCGTTATAGGAACACTCAGCACCATCCCAGAAACGCCCCACAAGGTCCCCCAGAAAGTCAAAGAGAAAAGCACCACAAGTGGACTAATATTGAGTGAATTCCCCATCACTTTTGGCTCAATCACATTGCCAACAAAAACCTGGATCCCTCCAATAATAATAAGTATGTAGATGCCTACAGAAAGCTCTCCAAACTGCACAATCGCAAAAAATACAGGGAAAAAGGTGGCAATAATTGAACCAATATTGGGAATAAAGTTAAAAAGAAAGATGACAAAAGCCCAAAATATTGCGCCATCAAGCCCAAACCCTCTAAAAATAAGATAACTGACAAATGCCGTTCCAAAGCTAACTGCCGACTTTAAAAGCAGATAACTGCTGATTGAATCATTAATTTTTAACAAGAATAACTGCATTTTATCATATCGTTTTTTTTCTGGATACATAAGTTCGAATTTCTTACTAAAAATGCGATCCTCCAAAGCAAAAAAGAGAACATAAAAAAGCAGAAGGAGAAGCTGCGAAAAAATGCTAGAGAGCGAGGAGAGTATTTTCTGAAGAATTGCATAAAAATCGAACTCTTTCAGTACAACTTGAATTTCATCAGTAATATTGAGTCCCGTATAGTCTGAAACGGTGGTTGAAGAAGAGGAAACAAGTGTATTAAAATTGCTAATATACCCATCTTTTTCCGCGGCTAAAGATTGAATATTGTGCAATAGCAGTTGAGAAAAAAGGACAATAAGAAGAAAAATAATTGAGATAGAGAGAAGCGTTTGAACCATCTCTGGTAATGCTTTCAACAGAGGAATTCGCTTAACTCCATTACGCACACTTTTGATGATAAACCACATGATGATGGCAAAAACAAGCGGCGTTAACAAACTTTTACCGAGCACAAGAGCGGTTACAATTCCTACTAAAACAATAATGATGTATGCAAACTGTCTCACGATGTCACCCCTCTATTACAAATAAGAAAAATAGTGTAGTCTATTTTGATATTTTTTACAAATAGATAGTTTTGGTGTACGATTCCTTCTCGGAGATTTGCCATGAGAGGTGTTGTGTTTCTGTCTATCATCATTCCCGTATACAATGAGGAAAATTCAATAGCCACACTTCTAGACAGAGTGCTTTCTGCTACTCTTCCTCCTGGTGTAGAAAAAGAGATTGTGATAGTTAATGATGGCTCAACTGATAAAACCGCTGAAATTCTCAGAAGTTATAAAACAAAAAAGGAGATTACAATTCTCTCTCTTTCTAAAAACCAAGGGAAAGGAGCAGCGTTGAAAAAAGGAATCGCCCACGCCACTGGGGAGATTATCATATTCCAGGACGCTGACCTTGAATACAATCCTGAGGATTACAGTAAACTTATCAAACCGATACTCTCTAAGGAGGCGGCAGTTGTCTATGGCTCCCGATTTTTAGATAAAAAAGATAGAAATGATCATAACCAGTGGAATCTTGCCGCCAATTGGCTGCTCACACACTTCTCAAATCTCTGCTCTCATCTTAAACTTACTGATATGGAAAGTTGCTACAAAGTTTTTCGCAGTGATATTCTCCGCAAAATTGATATCAAAGAAAAAAGTTTTGGTATTGAACCAGAAATCACCGCAAAAGTGGCAAAAATTGTGAAAAAGAGTGGTGAAACTATCGTAGAGAGACCAATCTCATATCATCCTCGAAACCGTGAAGAGGGTAAAAAGATTGGGATTATTGACGGCATTCGTGCTCTCTATGCCATTATCAAATATAACTGTCTCCCCTAATCTCTCTTTTAAGTGTCAAAAAACTTGTCAATGGTCTCTCTTTTGCATAAAGTGAGACGGAACGGGCTGTTTTGGTCAGTTTATTTGAAAATGGGACTGTGTACTATGGATGCTACTACAAAATTTCGAGTTATGAATCTTACTGATGCATATACAAAGATATCTACTGCAGAAGAGGCCTTTATCCTGTCACGCTTAACAGAAAACTGGATAGATGCGGGAACGCTTCTCTCTTCTTGTGCCTCATTTAACGAACAGGATTTTTATAATATGATGAAAACTCTTGTTCGAAGAAAAGCGGTGGAATCTGATGAAGAAGAGAGGAAAACAGTACAAACACAGCAAGCACAAGCCATAGTAATCCCTATCGAACGACGCTACCCTCGCCTTGACATCCCTGCTGAAATACTAGAAACCAGACCAAAAGCGGTCTCTGAAGAGTGTATCAAAGAGATTGTATTTCTTGCAGATTACGGTGAAGATATCGATCTCTATCGCAGACTTGGCTTGCAAGACCAACCATTCAACTATGCTACAGGCTCAATCAGAAAGAGAACCATTAAATACAATACTTTTTTTACCCAAGTAAGAAAAGAGGCGACCTCTTTTGAACTTCTCAAATATCTTGACGCAGCTGAAAAGGCAATAAGTGCAACAAAACGCCTGCTCGATAAAGATCAAAGAGAAATTTACGACCAAAAATTGAAGGCAAAAGGCGCGTATGCTGCAAAGAGTGATGAAAAAGTTGCAATTGATGAGTTGCACTATCAGGCTGCGCTCAAATTTATTGAAGCGAAGAAACATATAAGTGCAATGAATGAGATAAAACTTGCCCTTCATCTTAATCCAAAATCAGAGAAGTACCGTGAGCTAGAAAAGAAGATTATAGCTCTTCAAAACAGAGATGCGGCACAACTTCTTTTGATTAAACTGAAGAAAAATGAAACTCTGATGTGGGATGAAAGAGTGATGAAACAGACTCTTTCCGAGCTTTTCGAACTTGATAACTCTCCGAGCATGCATCTCGATGCTGCCCGCGTTCTTGCCAATAAAAATGCATTTCAATCGGCAATCGAGATTTTAAATACCATCGAAACAACTGACACCAAAACTCAAGAAGAGATTAATGCGTTAGTAAGTGATATTAAGAAACGGTATAAGGCTTATAAGAATAAGTTCTAGAATATTTCTAAGTATTTTTGTGCTAACTTCTCATAAGTGAAATGTTCTAATACATATTTCTGTCCATTCGATCCCAATCGACTTCTCTCTTCAACGGTCATTTCAGATACCTTCAAAATAGCATCTGCAATCTCTGTGGAATCTTCAGCACCAACAGAGAGTCCGCATTCAGCCACCTGGACAACATCTGAGTTTGCATCGATTGATTGAATAATCGGTTTTCCACTGTACATATAGTCAAACACCTTATTCGCTGATGTTCCAAAACGATATAATTCCTCTTTCTTCCAGCCGATATAACAGACATCAAAAGAGACAAGCATCGACTGCACTTGAGTTTTATCAATTGAGTCAATGAAAACAACATTCTCCAAATCTTTAGCTGACTCTATTAAAGCATCTTTCTCCTGCCCATCACCTACAATCACAAATGCAATGTCTTTGTTATCTTTCAACAACCGCGCAGATTCAATAAGGTGGTCAAGTGCGTTTGAAACACCAAGCTTGCCTGTATATCCAACAATAAACTTCGCTTTCGGCACCTTCTTAGCAACAGATTTTTCCAGCGGCTCTATCTTTTTCATCTCACCCACATCAATACCGTTTGAAACCCAATTCGCCTCTCTATCAAGGCCAAGATTGTGTATATGATCGGTGTAATTCATCAGGTTTGAGACAATAATATCACTCTTTTTAAGTGCAAACTTTTCAAACCAACGCATCAAAATAATAAGTGGATGATTCGGTGAAAAACCGCCAATTTCAATAAGGGTCAGTGGCCAAATATCTCGCACCTCAAAGACCAGCTTTGCCCTGAACTTCTTTGCTAAAAAATAGGCAGGAAGAATAGAAAAGGGAGCAGTAGGAGAACACAGAATCACATCTGGCTTATCCTCAAGTTTTCGGGCAACAAAAAAGAGACGAAAGGCAAACTGAAACCACTTCAAAACCCGCTTTTTATCAAAAGATTTTGTATAGGTGAGTGCCTTAATCCACAAATACTGAATCCCATCAATATCTTCTGTTTGATAGGTGTTTCCATCCATTTTTGGATACTTCTTGAGAAAATGTGAATAGGAGGCGGTAATAATTGTCGTTTTATGTCCTGCTTTTATAA
>JAGLDR010000225.1 GCA_023145475.1 bacterium | reverse complement strand
CAAACGATGGAACAATTTTATGAACTTTTGTATAATCAAATAAAGAAATGAGATCACCCTGGAAGACAAAAAATAGGGGTGGAGTGGTTGGTAACGCCATTTTTGTCTTTCTTCTTACCCACTTTGGCCTGCGAGCAGCCTATCTGTTGCTCCGTTTCGTAACAATCTATTTTATTCCGTTTGCCCCACGCGCAACTCGCTCTCTCTACTCTTTTTATCGCAAAAGAATGGGGTTTGGTGTGGTGAAATCATGGATTGGAATTTATCGGAATTATAATCAAATTGGAGAGGCAATTATTGATAAAGTTGCCCTTCTTTCTGGTGTTGTTACCGATTTTTCGTTTGCGGTAGAGGGAGATGAACATCTTGATACTGCAGTAAAAGGGAAAAAAGGTGTTCTTCTACTCAGTGGACATATGGGAAATTGGGAGATTGCTGGGCAGATGCTCAGCACGCTGTCACACGCCCTGCCCGTTACTGTTTTGCTCTATCAAGTGGATCACGACAGAGTGCAGAGTTTTATGGATAAAAACGGTGCGGAAGCTCGCTCTTTTTCCATCATTCCTGTCAAAGATGGTACAATGGATCACATCTTTCCTATGAGTCAAAAACTTTCAGAAGGTGGCGCTGTCTGTTTTCACATTGACCGATATTTTCCTGGAAGCAAGACAGTTATTGCCTCACTTCTTGACGCTCCGGTGAAACTTCCTGCTGGGCCCTATCTTCTTGCTGCGCAATTTGATGTCCCAATTCTGTTTGTGTTTGCTGTCAAAACAGGATATAAAAAATATCGTGTTATTCTTTCGGAGCCGACAGTTATCAAACGAATAAGAGATAAAGAGAAGCAGGAACAAGAGGTTCAAAACGGTGCTGCAGACTTTTCAAATCGACTTGAAAATATTATAAAAGAGTATCCATATCAATGGTTTAACTACTATGACTTTTGGAAAGAATCAAAATGAAAAAAACAACACTTCTTATCTCGCTAAACAAGCTGACGGTTCCCTATCCTGTCTTTCCTCTTGCGCTTGTCTATCTGCACGGTTTTTTAAAAGAAAAGCTGCCGTCGCACGATATCATTTTGTGGGATCCTCTTGTTCATACCGCCACAATTGAAGAGATAATTTTACAACACAATCCTGATTATATTGCACTTTCCATTCGGAATATTGATAATACAAGCTCTCTGAACGAGCTGAACTTTATTGGTCAATATCGTGATTTCATTGATAATTTAAGATATTTAACTAAAGCAACACTGATTGTCGGTGGTTCTGGATTTTCTATCTTTCCCCTGCCACTATTTGAATTTCTTTCACCCGATTTTGGAATTGCGGGAGAGGGCGAGGTTCCACTTCAAACCCTGCTTAAAACGCTCGATGCTCGTGGAGATTACACCTCAATTCCTGGGGTGGTATATCGCTCAAAAGGCGCGGTCATACATCATCAGAATCACTCATTTCTTAACTATCAACGATACTCTTTTCATCCTGATTTTATTGAATATTATTGGCAACATAGTGGAATGCTTAACCTGCAAACAAAACGGGGCTGTGCCTTTGACTGCATCTATTGCACCTACCCTGTGATTGATGGAGATGCACGCGCCCACCAAGTTGCAGAACTAGTTGAAACGGTAGCAACTTTGTATCGAAAATATGGAATTACCTATATCTTTTTTACCGATTCTGTCTTTAATATGTTTCCTGCATTCAACCGAGCATTTGCTGAAGCACTTATTGCAGAAAATCTCCCAAAATTTAGATGGGGCGGCTATTTCTCACCTAAAAACCTTTCAAAAGAAGAGCTCTCTCTCTATAAAAAAGCGGGGCTTGAGCATATAGAATTTGGCACAGAATCTCTTTCAGATACCGTTCTGAAGGCATACAATAAGCCATTTCTTTTTGAAGATGTAAAGATGGTTTCTCAATTTTGTATCGAACTCGATATTCACTATTCACACTTTCTTATTCTTGGGGGGTATGGCGAGACAAATGAAACGATAGAAGAGACATTTGAAAATGCAAAACTCCTTAAAAACACTGTATTCTTTCCCTATGTTGGTATGCGAATCTATCCACACACACACCTAAAAGAGTACGCTATTGCAGAGGGCGTTATTTCAAAAGATGATACTCTACTAGAAAATAGATTTTATCTGCAAAAGGGGGTCGATCTTTCACTTGAACGGCTCGGAGCACTTGCTGCAAAATCGCAATCTCGTTGGATTTTTCCTGATGAGAACGATGCAGAAACAATAGAAAAAATGAGAAAAAAACAGTTTAAAGGGCCACTATGGGAATATCTAATCCGCTAGTACATATTGTCAGCTCTGAGATTTTCTCTCCACTTGGCGAGACACTTTCTCAGACACTATCGGCAATGGAAAAAGGTGAAACAACACTGACGCTCCACAATAATCCTGCATTTTCTCCTGAGCCATTTTGTGCATCGCTGCTTGAGACATCACTTATTGAACAACGCTTCTCTAAAATTGGAAACCCTCAGAATTACACACGATTTGAGATGATTGCAATTCTCTCTGCTGATGCAGCCCTTAAAAAAGCGGATATTGATCCAACAGATTCTCACTTCTTGTTCATTATTTCCACAACAAAAGGCAATATTGAACTGCTTGGCACCAAACACCCTTTTGATGACAACAGAGTGCAAATATCTGAAGCTGCAAAAAAGATTGGTAACCACTTTCAGAGTGTCAAAACGCCTCTTCTTGTTTCAAATGCGTGTATTTCTGGCGTACTGGCTCTTGTTGCCGCATATCGAGCCATCCGTCATAATGAGGCAACGACCGTTGCTGTTATTGGAGCAGACAGTGTAACTCCATTTATTTTATCAGGATTTCAATCATTCAAATCTCTTTCGCTACACCCTGCTCAACCCTACGATGAGGCACGAGACGGATTGACACTTGGTGAGGCATCAGCAACAATTATTCTTTCAAAAAAGGCACCAAAAACAGGAGAATCTATTACGATATCTGGTGGTGCTACCGCTAATGATGCCAACCATATTTCTGGACCATCACGCACAGGAGAAGGACTCTACACAGCTATTCAATCTGCATTTACAGAGTCAACTCTTGTAGCGAAAGAGATTGATATGATTTCAGCACACGGAACAGCAACAAAATACAATGATGAGATGGAGTCAATCGCGTTTAATCGACTTGGATTGAGTGAGACACCACTCCATTCACTGAAAGGGTATTTTGGGCACACATTAGGTGCTGCAGGCGTTATTGAATCGGCTATTCTTATTGAAAATATGAAAAGAAATAGTCTCATAAAAACAATGGGATATAAAAATAGTGGCGTCTCTGGAAAGATAAATATGATAACAAAAAACAGAGAGTTGAAACTCTCAACAACACTTAAAACTGCGTCTGGATTTGGTGGCACAAATGGGGCAATTATTTTTCAAAAGACCACACTTACCACCCCGGCGGATAAATCCGCCACCCCTCCTCGAGAGGAGGGGAGTAAAGAACATACGCATGAAAATAATTCCCCTCCTGAATTAGGAGGGGTGTCCGCAGGACGGGGTGGTTCCCACACAAATCAAACTATTCCAACAGATTGGGGTGGAGAACAGATACACAATCATCCTCACCTTAAAACATTTCGAAAAGATTTGCGGAATAATCTTACCCCTGCAGAAGCTATGCTTTGGAAATTATTACAGAACAAAAAATTAAAAGGTCGAAAATTTAGAAGACAACACAGCGTTGCCAGCTATATATTAGATTTTTATTGCCCGAAAGAAAAACTTGCAATAGAACTTGATGGACAAGGTCATCTTGAAGCAACGCAAGCGGAGTATGATTATGACCGAACTCTTTTTTTGAATGAATTTGGAATAAAAGTATTGCGGTTTGAAAACAAAGAGGTTTTTCAACAACTTACCGGTGTTTTACAGGTTATCGAAAATGCGTTTGGGTGGATGGACCTGACCACCCCGGCGGATAAATCCGCCACCCCTCCTCGAGAGGAGGGGAGTAAAAAATATATGCATGAGAATAATTCCCCTCCTAAATTAGGAGGGGTGTCCGCAGGACGGGGTGGTTCCATAAAAAAGGAAAATAGTCAATGAATAAAATAACAAAAACAGTCGCAATCACCTCATCAGGTGTTTCTGTTGATGGAAATAAACTTATTGCTAACAGTGAAAATCTCCCGTTTGGAAAACTGTGCCGAAAAATATATAAAGAAGAGAAGATAAACTACCCAAAATTCTATAAAATGGACGGAATGAGCAAGCTTGGCTTTCTTGCTGCTGAAATTCTACTTGCAAATAGCGATTTGCTCTCCCGCTATGATGCAAAAAGAGTTGGCGTGATTACTACAACGCAAACAGGGTGCTTTGAAACAGATAAAAAGTTTTCTAAAACTATTGAAAAATCTGATGAGTGGTATCCTGCTCCCGCACTGTTTGTCTATACACTTCCCAACATCGTAACGGGTGAAATCTGTATCAGACATAAAATCGAGGGCGAAAATTGTTGCTTTGTTCATGAAAAAAGTGATCCAGAAGGGGTGGTAAACTATACAACACACCTTTTTGATGATAATAAGATAGATGCTGCCGTTGTTGGAATTATTGAACAACGGGAGGAGAGCTATTTTGCTCTTCTATACACAGTCGAAAGAGGCGGGAAAGAGAGTGAGAGTGATTTTACAACCAAAACATTAAAGATAGAGTGGAGAAAAAAATGCGAAAACTGATGGACACACTGAAACAAGAGATTATTGAAGAGATGCACCTTGAGGATATGGAGATTGAGGATATCGAGGATGAGATGCCACTCTTTGTTGAAGGACTTGGTCTGGATTCTATTGATGCTCTCTCTATGATTGTCATTCTTGAGAAAAAACATGGTGTTAAGCTGGAAAATCCTGATGAAGGCAAAGATATTATGCACTCTGTCAAAACTCTTGCTGAATATATCACCCAACAGCAAGCATAATGCAGACAGTTTTTGTTACAGGAATGGGCGCGATATCTTCACTTGGAGTGAGCGTTGAGCAGACCTATGAAGCACTGATAGAAAAACGAAGTGGCATCGGAAAGTGTAAACAAATACAGACAGTTCACACTGATATTCCTGTTGGAGAGGTATCACTTTCTAACGATGAATTGCGAGCTCTGCTTAAAGTTTCTGCAGAAAAATTCAGCAGAACAACCCTGCTTGGACTTGTTGCCGCACAAGAGGCACTCGATTCAGCAGGCGTCAAAAAAGATAAAAATCTTAAAACAGCGGTGATTACAGGAACAACCGTCTCTGGACTTGATAGGAGTGAACACTTTTTTCACCACTTTCTTCTTGATAATAGAGCGGGAGATATCTCAAATCTTCTTCATCACGAATGCGGAACAACAACGCAAGATATTGCCGATTACTTTGGATTTCACGATTATATTTCAACCATTTCCACCGCCTGTTCTTCGTCAGCTAATGCTATTGCACTTGGCTCCCGTCTGATTGCAGCAGGAGTGGTTGATAGGGTACTATGTGGTGGCGAAGATGCCTTGAGCAACTTTACTATCAATGGATTTAACTCTATGAAAATACTCGATAGAGAGCTGTGCAGACCATTTGATAAAACACGCTCAGGACTCAATATTGGAGAGGGTGCAGCATTTCTGGTTTTAGAATCAAAAAAGGTGGCGGAAGAGAGAGAAAAAGAGCCAATTGCTCGATTATCTGGCTGGGGCAACCGCTGTGATGCCTATCACCAAACGGCGTCATCTCCCGAAGGACGAGGACCACTTCAAGCGATGAAAGAGGCACTAACCCGGGCAGGAATTACCCCTCAAGATATTGGTTATATTAATGTACACGGAACAGGAACACCAAACAACGACATCACAGAGGCAAGAGCTCTTATCACCCTGTTTGGCGAGAAAGTTCCACCGTTTAGCTCAACAAAACTCTATACAGGACACACACTTGGTGCAGCAGGCGCAATTGAATCAGTTATTTCACTCCTTTCTATGCAACATAACACGCTTTTTCCAACATTTAACTTTCGCCAAGCGATTGAAGAAGCGCAATTAAAACCAATAACTTCGGTGACAAAAGTAGAAAATATAAAACATCTTTTAACCAACTCGTTTGGTTTTGGCGGCAACGATACTTCACTCATATTTTCTAAGGAGTAGTATGAATATCTTTATCAACGGAATAGGAAGCGTTCTGCCAGATTGTGGCCCCGATGAGAATGGGATATATCACGCCGAAAAACCAAAATATAGAGAATATATTCCACCGATGGTGGCAAGGAGAATGGGAAGAGAGACAAAGATGGCTGTCGTTGCTGCATTACGAGCACTGAAAGAGGCAAACAATCCAGAAGTCGAGGCAATTATTACAGGAACAGGACTTGGAGCGATGAGTCAGACCAAACAGTTTATGAATTCACTCCTTGAGAACAATGAGACAATGCTTAATCCAGCATCTTTTATCCATTCGACTCCCAATACTATGAGCTCTGCAATTGCTCACTCACTGCAGTGTAACGGCTATAACGCGACCTATTCTCAGCGCGAGCTCTCTTTTGAGGTTGCACTCTCTGATGCGATACTTCTTTTGAAATCTGAGTCATATACTACTGCGTTAGTGGGTGGAAGCGATGAATATATTCAAGAACTTGAACCTCTTTCAAAACTTATAAATCTTCCAAAACATCTTTCGTTTGGAGAGGGAGCATCCTATTTTGTTCTCTCGCCTCACCGGACAGAGTTGAGCATAGAACTTGTTGATTTAGCAACAGACTTTTCCAACATTAATGCACAGCAACTGCTTGAGAAAACTATAGAAAAGAACAATATCGACACCGATGACATTTCCTCTATTTTTGTTACTCACAGCGATGTTGATCTTTCTCATTTCTCTCACGCAGAGATTGTAAGAATGCACCCACTTGTCGGATTTTCTCTGACTGCTTCTGCCCACGCACTACATCACGCTGTTGCTCATCTGCGTAAAAAAGATGGCACAGTTGCCGTTGTTAATAAGGGACTTCGTGGTGAAACAGCGATAATGATTTTAACTTCGCTATAATCTTCATACTGCAAAACTTTATGGAGCAATAACATGAAAAAAACAGTCATCTCTCTCCATATATAAAATTGATAAAAAACCTGCCTTTTGATAAGGTGTTGAGTTAATTGTGAAGACCACCGCGAGGGATATGTTGAAACAGCTGTCTTTTATTTTTATTTCGTTTTTCTTGTTATATGCATTGAATGCGGATATTTCACCGACTGTAAAAAAAGGAGTGTGTCCCACAGCAACTGAAAATATGAGTAAGAAAGAGAAACGAGCTATAAAAAATTGTATCCAACGAAATGATCCCAATCGCTTAGAGTGGGCAATCCTCCCCGTTATTGCTTTTGACTCTGATGTCGGCTTTATTTTTGGTGGAAATCTAGCTTTTGCACGATTTGATAAAGATAGAGACTTGTATAAATGGCGGATGGAGTTGCTTGGTTCCGCTGCCGTTGATAGCTCTGGCATCACGATGCAAGAACACTCGATACAACTTGATATCCCTCAAATTTTGGGAAGTAATTTTAGACTCAAAATGAAGGCTGGATATATTCAGGTTAACAATAAAGGATATTATGGATTTGGTAACGATTCGGCCTCTCTTGCTGATAACGATAAAGAGGTCTATGACTATGGTGTTAAATCCCCTGAAGCATGGATATATACTATCTATTCCTTGCCAAAAAGCATGTCATTACTTGGAGGGGTTCGTTATCGTTATTCACTGTTTGATTACTCTTCTACATCGATGCTTGCCACCCCTTCTAGCGGGCCAGATGTTTTAGGGAGAGAAAATCATGGAGAACTTATTTGGGCATTAGGGTGGAATGTGGATGAAAGAGATCATGAAACAGCAACAACAAGTGGCTATTTCTTGCAACTTTCCACACGATTTTCAATTGGGGCACTCACAGGAACTGACTATACTTATGGCGGAACTTCGATTCAAGGCCGTGGTTTTATCCCTCTTGCCAAGGAATACTTAGTTCTTGCCGGTCGTGTGGTTGCAGATATTATATATGGGTCCGCACCTTTTTATGAATATTCCATTGCTGGCGCATTTCCCTATTTTGATATGCCAGGTGGATTAAAAGGAATCAGAGGTGTCCCCGAAGGACGCTACAGGGGGCCGGTTAAACTCGTTATAAATTTAGAAATTCGCTCTATGTTCATTAAATTTAATGTCGCTTCTCATCAATTTAGAATAGGCGCAGTTGCCTTTTTTGATACTGGGCGCGTGTGGATGTATCAAAAAAATTCAGAATTAGATGGAACAGGCATGGGAATGAAGTTTGGAACGGGTGCGGGAATCCGTTTACAGTGGGGAGAGACGGTTGTAATCAGAGTTGATGTGGCATACTCACCTGATGCCGATCCCGTTGGAGTCTATGTTGATTTTGGCCACATGTTTTAACGAAGGATACTCTCCATCATAAAATGGTATCAGCATACTCGCGGCCCCTTTTTTCTATCGCTTCTTCAACAGTTAAAAGAGGATGTTCAACGAGCGTTTTATTGATATCTTTTGTGAAATTTCCATATGCAAAATGCTTGAAGCAGAGCAATTTTTCTCGCAGTGGACTCTTTGGTTCATAGAGTCTGTTTATCTCGTTTAACCACGGTTCAAACAGCCCTTTTCTTCTGATTTCACTCATACCAACAATCCAGACAGGCACCGGAAAAAGGGTGTGAATTTCATACAGCAGTTGCGCCATATAGTGCTGTGATTCTTCAACAAGTTTCTTGTGCTGTTTAAGCTTTTTTAGAAGCAGTGTCGAGGCGGTGTGAATAGGCGTTTTATTGAGGATGATAATCTGTTGCTCTGGCAGGTGCACAATGTCGTGTTTGAGCAGAAAATTTTTCATCACAACGCCTGATTTACCGACAAGATAGGCTTGGGTTTCGTCTAACTGCTCATCTTTTCCCGGATTGTCCGCTACAACGATAAGCTTTATATCCATCTCCCCTGATATTTTATCTAAATCGGTGTTATAGACGATGGTATGCTCTAGCGGATATTTGTTCTCAGGAATGAGTGCAGAAATCTCACCGAATAGGTGTGGATAGGATTTTTCCCACGATAAAACACGATGACGAAATGAGGTTAGGATTGTCTGAAACTTCTTAATATTATGACTGTTCTTTTGTTGCTGACCCAAGAGATTTCACCTGCTCAATAAATGCATCAATATCCTTAAACTCTTTGTAAACACTAGCGAATCTAACATATGCAACAGCATCAACGCCCTTCAAAATCTCCATAATCATCTGGCCAATTTCGTGTGTTGGAATCTCTCTTCGATCTCCGCCAAAAAGAGCTTTCTCAATTTGCAGAATTATCTGCTCAATCTGCTCTGTGGAGACACTTCGTTTTTGGCATGAAATAAGCAGACCTTTACGAATTTTATTGCGATCGAAAGGCTCCCGCTCACCATCTTTTTTGATGACAATTGGAGCTGCCTCCTCAATGCGTTCGTAGGTTGTAAAACGACGAGAGCATGAGAGACACTCCCGCCGTCTACGAATTTCACTCTCTTCTTTGATTGTTCGACTGTCAACAACTTTATCTTCAGATGAACCACAGTAGGGGCAACGCATAATGCTTTCTCTATTTGTTAATCAAAGGGAATCTTTCTGTAATCTTTCTGACCTCTTTTTTCACTTCTTCAATAACTGCATCATCAATCACCGTTGAATCGACACCAATCTTCTTTGGAATTTCATTGGTTTTGATATTTGAGATTATCTTGTCAACCAATCTCGCAATCTGGCGAAGATCATCTTCTTTCAATCCACGAGTAGTGAGAAATGGTGTTCCAATACGGATTCCACTGGTCACAAATGGAGATTGATCATCAAATGGCACCATATTTTTGTTGACGGTGATGTGTGCTTTATCAAGTGCTTTTTCAGCAACTTTCCCTGTTTTACCCTTATTTCGAAGGTCAATGAGCATCAGATGATTATCGGTGCCAGCGGAGACAAGATCGTATCCCATGCTTACAAATTCTTCAGCCATTGCTGCTGCATTTTTAACCACTTGTTTTTGATATTTTTTGAAATCATCTTGCAGTGCTTCACCAAAACAGATTGCTTTTGCGGCAATTACATGCATCAAAGGTCCACCTTGCATTCCAGGAAATACCGCAAGATTGATTGCCTTTGCATATTTCTTTTTTGCAAGAATAAGACCACTTCTTGGGCCTCTGAGTGTCTTATGTGTCGTTGATGTAACAAAGTCAGCATAAGGGACAGGGTTTGGATGTTCGCCTGCGGCAACAAGCCCAGCGATGTGTGCCATATCAACCATCATATACGCGCCAACAGCATCACAAATCTCACGAACTCGTTTAAAATCAAATGCACGAGGATAGGCAGATGCACCAACAAGTATCAACTTTGGTTTGTGCTCTGTTGCAAGTGCTGCTAAATTATCATAGTCAATGCGGCCTGTCTCTTTTGTAACTCCATAAGGAATGATATTATAAAGTTTTCCTGAGAAGTTAACAGGACTTCCATGTGTGAGGTGTCCACCATGATCAAGACTCATAGAGAGGACGGTATCACCTGGCTGCAAAACAGCAAAATAGACGCCCATATTTGCCTGTGAACCACTGTGAGGCTGAACATTTGCGTATTCAGCACCAAAAAGCTCCATTGCTCGCTTCTTTGCAAGGCGTTCAACTTTGTCTACAACTTCACAGCCGCCATAATATCTCTTTCCAGGATATCCCTCAGCATATTTGTTGGTCATCAAACATCCTTGAGCCTCCATAACAGCATCAGATGTGAAATTCTCAGATGCAATAAGCTCAAGTCCGTACTCTTGTCTTTCAGCTTCTTCAACAATAATTGCTGCAACTTCTTCGTCTGTTTTCGGAATGTGTTTCAAATCAATCATGCTGTCCTCCAGCTATAAAAATGTAGAACCCTTGTCTTCAAGACGAGAGGATTTTATAAAGATGAGGGCGCATTGTCAAATTTCAGGAGAATTGTCTTGTAGGGTTTATCATTATTGCCTTGACTTTTGTCGAGCTAGAGCTCATTATTGCCTTGACTTTTGTTGAGCTAACGACTATTATTGCCTTGACTTTTGTATGGAGGTGTCGTTATATGCGTAGGATTGTTGACAAAACGCTTTCCGAGTGGAAAGAGTCTGGAAATCGTAAGGTTTTACTGCTCAGAGGGGCTCGTCAGGTTGGAAAAACATACTCTGTTCGGCAATTTGCGAAAAGCTTTAACTCTTTTGTAGAGGTTAATTTTGAAGAACATCAAAGGATACATTCTTTTTTCGAACAGTCGTTAACCCCACAAAAGATTATAGAGAAGTTGTCGCTTTTTTTTCAGCAGTCAATTATTCCAGGGGAGACGCTACTTTTTTTTGATGAAATCCAAGCGGCACCAAATGCGATTCGTTCGCTCCGATTCTTTCATGAGAAAATGCCTGAACTTCATCTTGTTGCTGCCGGCTCTCTTCTTGAGTTTGCTCTTTCGGAAATTCCATCTTATGGTGTTGGAAGAATAGAGTCTCGATTTATGTATCCTCTCTCTTTTCTTGAATTTTTAGATGCAAATGGTGCTGATGGTTTGGTTGCATTGATAAAAGATTCAAAATTATCAATCCCGATTGATTCTCTATTGCATGATAAAATAATTGATTATCTGAAAATATATCATCTTATTGGTGGTCTTCCTGATGTTGTTGACCGTTTTGTTGCGACAGGAGATTTGATCGAGTGCCAAAATGTATTAGATGCATTGCTTCTTACTTATACTGATGATTTCGCAAAATATAGAGAAAAGATAGCTCCAGAGAAGTTGCTAGAAGTTTTTAAATCAATTGCAGAACAGTCGGGTGGAAAATTTAAATATACTTCTATCTCAACAGAGAGAAGCGTTGAATATAAACAAGCTCTTGATCTGTTTGTTATGGCGGGGATTGCGTATAAAGTTTATCATACATCAGCTCAAGGTGTGCCACTTGGAGCCCACATTAAGACTAACCGTTTTAAGGTTGTTTTGTTTGATACGGGAGTATATCAACGGCTTCTGAAACTCAATTTATCTGCGTACGCTGTTTCTAATTATGAGGATTTGTTAAACAGAGGTTCTCTTGCTGAACTTTTTGCCTGTAATGAACTTATTGCATCGGGAAATACGCGTAACCGTCCAGAGATTTTTTATTGGCACCGAGAAAAAAGAGGAAGCAACGCAGAGATTGATTATGTGATTGAGCGCAATGGAGAGATTTTACCAATTGAAGTAAAAGCGGGAACGAAAGGGCAGATGCAGAGTCTCTATCTTTTTCTTGAAGAACGAAAAATTTTAAGAGGATACAGAGTGTCAGGAGAGAATTTTGGCAAATACGGGAATATTATAGTGATTCCTGCATACGCTGTGGGAAATCTTTGGGAAGGATAATAGAGAAAGGATTTTTAATGCGTGTGGAAAATAATTGTAAACTTATGTTTTTATGACACGCTTCCATAAATCAAAAGTCGTTTCTGTCAACAATTCCTTGCTCTTTTCACTGAAATCGGTATACCTATTCAGAATTACTGAGTAATTATTTACGAGGTGCTTTCAGATGAACAGTTTTGGAACGCTTTTTCGCGTCTCTATTTTTGGGGAATCCCACGGCGAGATAGTTGGTGTGCTTATTGATGGATGCCCACACGGAATATCATTACGAAACTCTGATTTTACTGATGATATATCCAGAAGGAAGGCAGGCGCAAAAGGAACAACCTCACGAAACGAGAGTGATATCCCTCACATAAAAAGTGGTGTTTTCAACGGCAAAACAACCGGCGCACCGATTCTTATTGAATTTGAGAATAGAGACATAAACTCAAATGATTACGAGGTCTTTAGAACAATCCCTCGCCCTGGTCATGCAGACTTTGTTGCAAACAAAAAAAGTGGTGGAGACAACGACTACCGTGGTGGCGGACACTTTTCAGGACGACTGACACTCGCTCTTGTCGCTGCTGGAGTTGTTGCAAAAAGAATAGTTCCAAAAGTTACTTTCTCTTCAAAAATCACCGAAATCGGTGGTAAATCCGACTGGAAAGTCGTGCTAGAACAAGCAATTGATCAAAAAGATTCGCTTGGCGGTATCATTGAAACCACTATTTCACATCTTCCCATTTCGCTTGGTGAGCCTTTTTTTGACTCCGTTGAATCACTGATTAGCCACGCTGTTTTTGCTATTCCTGGTGTCAAAGGCATTGAATTTGGGGCAGGATTTTCTTCAGCAAAGATGAGTGGAAGTAAGATGAATGATGCCATTATTTCTGCTGATGGGACGACAAAAACAAACAATGCAGGTGGAATAAACGGCGGCATCAGCAATGGGAACGACATCATCTTTCGTGTGGCAATAAAACCGACTGCATCTATTGGAAAACCGCAACAATCTTTCAATCTTGCGACAGAAAAACTCACAGAGTTGACACTGCAGGGAAGACACGATGCAGCATTTGTCTTGCGAGTTCCCGTAATCATAGAAGCTGTGAGTGCAATTGTCTCAGCTAATCTTATGATGAGAGCAAAATAGAGACTAAAAAAGAATCATTCCAAGTAAAATCGCACCCATTATTATCAATGCTCCTCCCACGATTTTACGGAGCATCGTCTGATCTGTCTTTGATCCAAAATGGGCACCTATTCTCGCACCAATAAATATAGCTCCGCCCATCAAAAGACCTGTTTTCCAATCAAATCCCTGCGTTATAACTCTGCCAATAAAACCGCTTCCGCCAGTAATTCCAACCATAACAGCGCTGTTAGCAATAGCAATTGGCATCGGTATTCCGAGGAGTGAAATCATCAACGGAAGCTTGAAAAGTCCGCCGCCAACACCAAGAAGTCCTGCAAATAGTCCAGCCACGAGTGACGCAGGAGCCGCAATAAGCATATTGACAGGAATCGTGCTCTCTCCGCTCCTAATGGTGATGTGATACCACCTTTCACCCTCTCGCTGCACCTCGCCTTTATCCCCTTTCAGCAGGATAGTCAAACCGCTCAACAATAAAAAGAGAGAGAAGAGAATTTTAAGCAGAGATTCAGGCAGATAAGAGCTAACATACCCACCAACAAAAGAGCCACTTGCGGTAAATATCTCCATCCAAAAAACCAGCTTCCAGGAGACTCGATTCTGTTTGATATAAACCAACGCCGCAGAAATACTCGTAATAAGAATCAGAAAAAGCGATGTTGTTGCCGCTGTCTGAAAGTCGATGCCAAAAAGGAGTTGTAGCGGAGTATAAGCGACTCCACCACCCATGCCTGTCATTCCAAACAGAATTGCTAAAAGAAGCGACAGTACCGCTAACAAAATCATCATCAGCTATCTTCTTTTGTAAGAAATTCTTTGAGTCTCGCCATCTTTCCCTCATTTCTGATAGCATTAAAATACCGTCCTTGTCCGACAAAATCATTATAAACTTTTTTATCTGTTTTACAAATATTGAGTTGTTCAGCGTTACTCGCTATACTCTTTGAAACTGTTGAGGAGTCTCTATGCTAACCGTTACCGACCTCTCTGCCGGATATGGCAGTCGTGTTATTCTAAAAGATATTAATTTCACTATCGAGAAGGGAGAACGGTTTGTCGTGCTTGGAACTTCTGGCTGCGGCAAATCAACACTGATGAAAGCTATTATTGGGCTTAATCCCCCAATGAAAGGAAGTGTCGAATTTCAAGGAAATGTGCTTGAGTATCCTCTTCCTGAAAACACCGATTTTTATCAAAAAATAGGCATTCTATACCAAAGCTCGGCTCTCCTTAACTCATTGACTCTTCTTGAGAATGTTATGCTTCCACTGACAATGCACCATCCTGATTTTTCGCTGAAAATAGGTGAGGATATCGCCTGCGAGAAACTTTCAATGGTCAATCTGTATGAGCATCGCAACAAGATTCCATCTGAGCTTTCTGGTGGAATGAAAAAGAGAGGAGCACTCGCACGAGCAATGGTGCTTGATCCTGACATCATCTTTTTTGATGAACCTCAGGCAGGCCTTGATCCAGTCACAACAAAAGAGTTAGATGACCTTTTTATCAAACTGAACGAAGATTTGGGCATCACCTATTTTATGGTTACACACGAACTACTCAGCATTCGCCGATCTGCTCAAAAAGTGTTAATGCTTGGTGGTGGTGGCATCATTTTTCATGGCTCATTTGAAGATGCTGAAAAGAGTGATATTCTCGCCGTCAAAAAATTCTTCAATGTTGATAAGTATGGCGTTTAACAAACACTCTTTATAATATGCCGAAAGTATCAGGTCGTCACATTTTTTCAAAATGTAGAGGCCTGACACTGTTCTACCTCGCCCACCACTCTACAGATAACTGAGTGATCTCTTTTCAGTATTAAGTGTCGCTTCAGCACCAAGCAAAAATGCCATGTTTTTTGTGCCATGGCCCGCGGCAAAATTATAGACAACGGGGATATTTGATGGAAGTCCCATATTTTCCATAATTTGACGAATGGTCACCGATTTTGTAGCTGGCGGACGATATTCCTGATAGCTGAAATCGCCAAGCACAACCCCTTTTACCTTGTCAAACATTCCGGCAAGTCGCATCTGAGTCAACATTCTATCAACTTTGTATGGCACCTCTCCCACCTCTTCTAAAAAGAGAATCGAATCGGTAAAATCAGGCTGATACGGCGTTCCAATCAGCGAAATAATTGAGGCAAGATTTCCACCTTTCACCATACCTTCCGCTTTTCCTGCCGTAGCAATTTGCAACCGAGGATTATAAATCGTCAGTGCGCGTTCATCACCTTGCAGAAGCTGAAACACCTGTTTTTTTGAATAGTTATCACATGTCGAAAGGGTGGTAATATTTGGTCCATG
>JAGLDR010000224.1 GCA_023145475.1 bacterium | reverse complement strand
AACACTCCAACATGAAACATCTTGAGAAAAAGCTTCAACTGCACGCAGACAAACGACTCAAAGTTGTTATCAATGACGGCGTTTACTCTATGGACGGCGATACCGCAAAAGTTGATGAGCTTGTTGCACTGTGTGAGAAATATGATGCAATGCTCTTTATCGATGAATCACACTCAAGTGGATTTATTGGAAAAACAGGCAAAGGAACCCATGAACATTACAATCAAATGGGCAAAATCGATCTTATCACCACAACATTTGGAAAAGCTCTTGGTGGAGCAAGTGGTGGATGCGTTTCTGGAAGAAAAGAGCTTGTAGAGATGTGCCGTCAAAAAGGTCGTACCTATCTGTTTTCTAACACAATGGCACCTGTTGTCGTTGCTGGTGTTCTTAAAGTTTTTGATATCCTTTCTGGCTCTACAGAGAGAAGAGATAAACTTGAAGATAATACAAAATATTGGAGAGCGGGTCTTGAAGAAGCTGGATTTGTTCTTAAAGATGGAGACACTCCAATTGTTCCTGTTATGCTTTTCAATGCTAAACTTGCGCAAGATTTCTCAAAAGATTTGTATGACGAAGGCGTTTATGCCATCGGTTTCTTCTTTCCTGTTGTTCCAAATGGCGCGGCACGAATTAGAACTCAAATGTCAGCAGGACTTGAAAAACACCATCTTGATAAAGCTTTAGAAGCTTTTAGAAAAGTTGGCAAGAAGTATGATATTTTAGGCAAAACAAAAGCTGAAATTATCGAAATGTACGGTATGTAAATTCAAAGGGGCCATTCCGATGCACTACTTGTGTGTCGGTTTGACCCCGTCTGGTTTTTTGTTTGGGGTGGAGCTTTTGCTCCACCCTTTTTTCTTTGAATTTAAAGATTATAACCAGTTATATTCGTAATAGTTTCGAACTCTTCTGGCTCTTCTTTCAGATCTTTTTCATAATCAGCAACACTCTCGTTAAAATCTTCTTGTGAAAGAACTGGAATCTCACCATCAGGAGTAAGGACAAAATAGGACATCTCAGGTAGCTGTTCATTAAAATATTCAATCTTATCAGCCATAAACTTTGTGCGTGCGCCCCACATACCCATCATTACTATATTGTTAAGAAAATAGGTTTTGCCCGCTTCAAAGTTGACTTTTGCACAGCCACGATTCTCTGCACGCGAAATGATATAGTGGACACCTGGATCAATTTGAGCAACAAAATAACTTTTACTTTGTGTCTGCCCAATAAATTTTTGATCAACAAAATTGTCAATAATCATACTCCCACCATATGATGTCGTCCGAGAAACGACGAGAAGTGCTTTATCTGCACTTGCCTTTAACACAGGTTTTTGTGTTGACTCAGCCATGTGGAGTGTTCCACACGAGACCAACAACAGTGATACAGCCATAATAATAAAAAAAGTAATCCGCTTCATAACAACTCCTCAAAAAGTTTATACATCGACAAAAAACTATAAAGATTCAACAGAAGCGCGTCAAGAAAAAAAAATTCTAATATTTTTAGAATCATTTCAAAAAATGTGTACAATAGTGCGACTTTGAACCTTAAGGAGGCTCGTATGGAACTCAGGCTATTTGACGGAAATTGGGACACTATCGATTTTTTAGACCTGCTGATGATGGACATCTACGGAAAAATTCGTCATGTCACCATTCCAAAAGAGTATGTCAATGATGAACTGCTGACGCGTGGTATCGGCTTTGATGCATCAAATTTTGGTTTCGCCGATGTAAGCAAATCTGATATGCTCGCTCACCCCGATATGAGAACTGCATTTGTCGAAGTGAAAGAAGAACACACCATTTTACACGCTCTGTGTGATGTCAATTTGATGAATGAAAGCGCATTTAACCAATATCCTCGTATGGTTGCTCGCAAAAGTATGGAATATTTGCAAGAAAAAGGAATTGCAGACAATGCAAAGATGTTGCTTGAACTAGAATTTCACCTTTTTGATGATGTAAAATATACCGCAGATTTCAGCCACTCATACTATAAAATCCAAAGTGCTGAGGGAATTGGCGACGACTATGATGATTTGCCCCGTTTTAATATCCACCGTGGCTATCACAGAATCTATCCACAAGATCGCTATTTTACGGTAAGAAACGACATCGTCAAAGCGATGACCGCCATTGGAATCCCGGTGAAATATCACCACCACGAAGTTGGCGCAGCACAGCTTGAAATTGAGCTGAACTTCATGGATATGCTCGAAGCAGCCGACAAAGTAAGCATCGCAATGTGGATTGTGCACAACATCGCACACGAACACAACATCTTTGTCACCTTCATGCCAAAACCGATATATAAAGTCGCAGGAAACGGACTTCATGTCCACCAATATCTGGAAAAAGAGGGCAAAACACTCTTTAGCGGCGACGCTCTCCACGGACTCTCACCATTGGCACACAACTATACCTGTGGTCTGCTCGACCACAGTTTGACCGGCTCACTCCTCGCCTTCTCCAACCCAAGCACCAACTCATTTAAACGGTTAGTTGAAGGATATGAAGCACCAGTCAGCGCAACATTTGCAAAAGCGTCGAGAGAGGCAAGCGTCAGAATCCCTGGATACCTCAAAAAAGGTGAAGAACGCATCGAATTCCGCACCGGAGACGCAACAGCAAACATCTACTATTTCCTCTCCGCCATGCTCCTTGCGGGAATTGACGGCATCCTATCCAAATCCGATCCCGTTAAGAAAGGATACAACAATCCTGACAACGGATTTCTTTTTCCATTGAATCTTAACGCGGTTTTGAATGGCCTTGAAAAAGATTATGAATATCTTCTTCCTGCGTTTCCGAAAGAGTTGATAGATTTGTGGATTAAGGTTAAGAGAGATGAGGCGGCGTATGTGTATAATGCTCCGACGCCGCAGGAGTATGAGTTGTATTTTAATACTTAAAAATCATCAGGAAACCCTAAACGAGTCATCTTACCAAACTCATCTATTAAAACTTCAACATAGGTTCCATCTTCTATTTCTGATTGATTATATCTGTTAGACAAAAAGTAAATTTCTTGATTTTCACTTCCTATCCATTGAAGAGTAGTATTTCGTTGTTTTCCGTCATATGGATTTGCAATAAGGATATCAATTTCAGAAAGAACATTATTATATTGTTTCTCATATAAATTTTTAAGAGTATATCCAGTGTAAACAATAAGAGAGAGACCAATCTTCTTTATTCTAGAGATCAAATTAACCAACTCAGAATATTGATCAAATGGTTCGCCACCAAGAATTGTAAC
>JAGLDR010000223.1 GCA_023145475.1 bacterium | reverse complement strand
CAGTTGCAGGCAATTATCCAGGCGTGTGTTGAGACAAGTTCACCAGTGATTCTACAAGTTTCAAAAGGTGCGCGAAATTATGCAAATGCCACACTTCTTCGCAATATGGCTCGTGGAGCTGTTGAATATGCAGCGGAATTAGGCACTGAAATCCCTGTTGTTTTACACCTTGACCACGGTGGAGATTTTGAGATTTGCAAAGAGTGCATTGATAACGGCTTCTCCTCAGTTATGATTGACGCAAGCCACCTCTCTTTTGACGAGAATATCGCTCTCACAAAGAAGGTTGTGGAGTATGCACATTCACAAAAGCACTATGTTACCGTTGAAGGTGAACTCGGTGTACTTGCTGGGATTGAAGATGATGTTCAGGCCGAGCATTCGACCTATACCGAGCCAGAAGATGTTATTGAGTTTGTGAAGAAAACTGGCGTTGATTCACTTGCAATCAGTATTGGCACAAGCCACGGCGCAAATAAATTCACGCCAGAACAGTGCACTCGCAATGCAGAGGGGAAACTTGTTCCACCGCCGTTGCGTTTTGACATTTTGACAGAAATTGAAAAACAGCTTCCTGGCTTTCCTATCGTTTTACACGGCTCAAGCTCAGTTCCACAAGATTTGATTGAGATGATTAACAATTACGGTGGCGCGATGAAAAATGCCATTGGTATCCCTGAAAATCAGTTAAGACAAGCGGCAAAAAGTGCGGTTTGTAAAATCAATATTGACAGTGATGGTCGTTTGGCAATGACCGCCTATGTCCGTAAGATTTTGGCTGAAAAACCAGCGGAATTTGACCCTCGCAAATATCTTGGACCAGCGAGAGATGCCCTAAAAGAGATTTACAAGCACAAAAACATCAATGTGCTCGGTTCTGCGAATAAAGCATAAAAATGGCACTCTACACCTCAATTAATGATGCCCCGTTTTCTGAGAATCGTTCTGTTATTATTGGCACCTTTGATGGTGTTCATCATGGACATAAACAGATTATAAAACAGGCAAAAGAGGGCGGATTAGTTCCCCTTGTTGTTACCTTTACACCACATCCTCGTGCGTTACTCTCTCCTGGCTATGAACCGCCACTTATTACAACGGATGAAGAGAAGATAGAGCTCTTTCATCAAGAGGGGGTTGCCGATGTGCTTTTGCTGCCTTTCGAGGAGTATATGCATCTCACTGCTGATCAATTTCTTACAAAAGTGTTGACTCCGCTTAAACCAAAGCGTGTTGTTGTTGGATTTAACTTCTTTTTTGGACGCAATCAAAGTGGTGATGCGAATTATCTCGATTGGTGGTGCCGACCATCTGAGATTGCCGTTGTCGTTGTTCCTCCGGTTATTCGTCATAGTATTCGTGTGAGTTCGTCTGCCATTCGTGAGATGATTTTGCAAGGAAAGATTGAACAGGCTAACGATATGCTCTCTCGTTCTCACTTCTATACTGGGGTTGTTGTGGCAGGGAAGCAGGTGGGGAATGCTCTTGGGTATTCGACGCTCAACATAACGACACCTGGGAAGGTTTTGCCTCCAAATGGTGTCTATGTTTCACTGCTTTCAACAGCGACTGGTGAATGGCCATCGGTTACTAATATTGGAACGGCTCCGACAATTTCACCAGATAACAGGCAAATAGTTCTTGAAACTCACATTCTTAATGCGACAGATTCCTTCCCAACATACGGTGATAAGGTTGCTGTCCAGTTGTTGCGGTTTATTCGCTTAGAGAATAAGTTTTTATCTGTTTCAGAGTTGCAGCACTCAATTGCATCCGATGTTGCAATCGCTAAAGAGTTGTTTAGCTGAATAAAATTAAATAATTAGGTGTTGCTGAGTTTTCACTCTCTTTAAAAAGTTGCTTTTTATCCACTCTCGCATATTATTTCACTCGGTTTTTTTTTGCTCAGACTAGAGGGAGCTTACCATGTCGAGAAAGTGTGATATTTGTGGAAAACAGCCAATGTTTGGACATAATGTGAGCCATGCTCATAACAAGACTCAAAAGATTCAAAAGCCAAATATTCAGAAATTGCGTATAAAGAATGACAACGGTTCAACACGAGTTGTCAATGTTTGTACACAGTGTCTTCGCAGCGGAAAGGTTGTTAAGGCTATCTAAATAGTCATTCTGATTGCATGAGATTTCATGTTATTTGTGATATGTGACAGCAACCTATAATGGTGGTTTGTCATGGGGCAGTGGTCTAAAATAGATGGTGCTGTCTAAAGCTCTTACATACTCCTCTGTTGATATTTTTTCGTGTTGATAGAGCAGCTCAACAATTCTGTATACTCGTTTCATCCAACTGTCAGAGACCATCTGCTTATAAAAATGTACAGAGCATTTTGTAGGACATGAGATAATCGTTGCAAGATATGCTGCTTCTAGCACAGTGAGACTTTCTGCACCTTTTCCAAAATAGAACTTTGCGGCATTTTCAATGCCATAGACTCCTGGTGCCCACTCTACAATTGCAAGATATATATTGAGTTGTCGCCGTTTTGAGAGGGTTGCATCGATTTCAATTGCAAGAAGTAACTCGTTGAATTTTCTGACAAAAGTTCTGTCTCGTGTTAAGAGAAGATTTTTTGCAAGTTGCTGAGTAATTGTTGAGCCACCTCTCAATCTTTTCTTTTTATTAATCTCAAGCGCAACTTGGTTTATTTCTGCAAAGTCAACGCCGTGATGGCGATAGAATCCAGCATCTTCGGAGAGTACTAAACTCCATGGAACAAAAATAGGCAGCAAATCAATGAGCAAAAATTCGTTACTATGCAGGCTGTTTACCGCGATGAGCTTTTCACTGCCATCAGCAAGAAGTGCGTGATAGGTAAATGGCGCTAAGAGCCAATCGAGCCTATCGCTCTCTTGAACTGGATTGATTACATCTCCATCGATGTCAATATCCTCAACATGCAGTGGAGAGAGAGTTCCGATACTTGCTATGGAAATTACAATCTCGCCATTTGTACGATAGCGATGGAGCTGTGGTGCGTCGATAATGGTTGAAAGGTCAGCGAGCCCAAGATGGTTTGAGAAGAGAGAGAGATCAAAATCATTTTCACGACATGAGATGGTAAATCCTCCGCTTAAAGAGCCAAGTGAAAGTCGCCCTTTTTTTATAAAACAGCGTTTTGTCGCACGATTGAGTGTGATATCGCCTTGAATGCGTAAAAAAGGAAGGTGGAGGGCAGTGCTGTCTAATGTTGGATGTGTTGCACGAATATTTTTGCAATAGATGTCGCATGTCGTCGTAATATCCTCTTTTTTCTCTCCACGACACCATCCACCAACTTTGGCGGAGATGGTAGCTCCCTTGTGGAGAAATGAAGCTTCAATCGAATCAAAATCAACGGAGAATGATTGCCGCTCAAGTGAGAGATGGAGTAATATCATCTGCTCTTTAGTGCCCCATCTCGCAGAGATATTCTGCCGAGAAAGCTGAAGTTCAAGGGGCATATTTCGACTGATATTTTTCAAGGATGCTGTGAAGTGATTTACAAAGAGATTAATGTGGTAGTTTTTTAAAAAGTGAATTGTTTTTCTCTTCTTTTTTGGTGCTCCTTCTCTCTTCACCATCTGTTTTGGAGAGATGAGTGCGTTTCCTGATTCACAAAAGAGAGATATTTCTGTTGATTTTCCCGTCAAGAGGTTGAACGAGAGAGGAATTGTACATAATTGTAATGAGCCCGAGGAGGAGTGTGTTCGCACCTCATCAACCATTATTTGCAAAGGGACAATGGTGTAATCGAGGTTCTTTACGACCAGTTTTTGTTCAATTTTGCTGCGGAAGACATCGATTCTATTATTAATAAAAGAGTGGATAGCAAGTGATGATGAGACGATGAAAAGAGTAAGAATAAATATGATTAGAACTGTTTTTTTCATAAGTCCAGCTACTTCTTAAGATTGTGAAGTGCTTTGCAGGCAGGATTGTAATCCATTGCACATGCCTTTTTATAGTACTTCTTTGCTTTGCGTCCTTTGCCCCAGAAAGAGCCTAGTTCATAGCATCCAATAGGGTTTTTAAGACGGCAGGCACGATAGAGAAATCGTCCAGCCTTTTTGCGATTAGGCGAGACAAATTTTCCATCTAAATAGTAAATACCACTTCTTAAGCACGCTTTATCATCGCCTTTTTTACATTTTTTCATATCTTCAAGTGCGGCATCAACAGCGTGGTACTCTTCTATCATTTTAGCTGTTTCAGCACTTTCACTATTGTGTGTTGTATAGGAAGTCCACCCTTTTATAAGGAAAATAAGGAGAAGAATTGCAAAAACAATTAAGATGACAGGCAACAATAGTTTGACTGTTTTGATAATTTCTTTTTTTTCTATCATAATTTACTCATAGTTTTGTTTGTGAGTCCTCGATAGCTCAAACCACATCTCTACTTGGTACATTAGGGCGTGTCTATCGATAGGTTTAACAATAAATCCATTGCCTCCATTTTGATAGGCATTTTTTAATGTTTTAATATCAGAACGCGCGCTGACAAAAAGAATAGGAAGAGCGAGTTTGTCATGTTCTTTCCTGATTTCTTTTACCAACTCTATCCCTGAAATATCGGGAAGCATAACATCCATGAGAATTAATCCTGGCGTTGCTTTCGCGAGAGACTTTATTGTCTCTTCTCCATTAGATGCAATCTCTACCGTATACTTCTCTTGCTCTAAAAATGCTGTTAATATTCGGAGATTGATTGGTTCATCATCAACAATAAGGATAGGAGTACGCCCATTTTTATGCCCTGTTTTATACTGAAACGCAGGGGTCTTTTCAAGCTGTTTTACGATAGATACAGGGGCGGTAGGAAAGGTGAGTACAGCTGTTGTTCCTCGCCCCAATTCAGAAAAGATTTTTATCTGGCCGTGTAGTTTCTTGGACAGATGGACTATCTCTGAAATACTTACTCTGGTCATCGTATTTTGACCTGTTTTAGGAGCTGGCGGGTTATCAATGATTTGTTGAATGTTTTGTAGGGTATCTGGAGCTATTCCACAACCATCATCGCGAACAGTAATGGTGCATTTGCCCCCTTCCTCAGTGATTCTCAACAAGATTGCAGAAGATTTTGCATGGTGAATGACATTAAAGATAAGCCCAATTAATATTTTGATAAACAGAGGCTTTTTTCCCTCTATTATACAAGAATCAACATTCTGTTCAAGGGTAATTGCGTTGTTGTTTTTCTGAATAAAATGAGTCATCAACCGAATGACTTCCTGGAGCAGGTCTGTCGCATTAAAGTAGTGGGCTTGCTTGTCATCTGTCTGCTCAAGCAGGGCATTAATATCTAGAATACTACTCAAAAGTGTAGCAAGCCGGGTAGACTCATTTTCAAGAGAGTTTAAGACTGTCTGTTGTTGGGGTGAGGTTGGGTGAATTAAAGAGATGTTGCCTACGATGCCATTGAGTGGTGTTCTGATTTCATGACTGATTGCTTGTACAAATTGTTCAAGGAGATTTTGTGCTGTTTTCATACTATCGAGAGCAACCTCCTTCTCTTCTAATTTTTTATTGATGCTCTGTTTTAAGTTATTAGTCAGAGAGAGGGCAAAAATAACAAATCCTAAGGAGGCTCCCATTTGCATACTGTGAGTGGTATAAAATGTGTGGGGTAGATACCCAGTGCTTGTTAAAAAATAGGTGAATGCACCCACTGCAACAAAGATCCACCCAAAAAGAAGATAGAATGCAGCATACTGTCTTTTATAAATAAGAAAGATAGAGACGGTAATGGTAACAAGAAGCAACGCCAGCGTTGCGTAAAGAAAAAGTATCAACATTTTCCAGTTTTGTATAAACGGTGTTGCTAAGGTTGCAATAGAGACGATGACAAAAAATGATTTGTAGATGTTTCTAACCAGCGAGGGCGGAGAAAATTGTTTGAAAGAGCTGTCGGCAAATAGAATGCCAAACAGAATCATTAAGCCTTGGAGTAATCTTGTTGAGAGTTTACTGTATGGAAAATAGGCGTGCCAAAAGGGAATGCGAGCATAGCCATAATCGTGAAA
>JAGLDR010000222.1 GCA_023145475.1 bacterium | reverse complement strand
GCTTTTGGCTGTTTTTCTGATGATTTTGTGCCCGCGATATAGTTGTCAATCATCTTTCTGAGCATTTTGTCTTGGCGACCTTGTTTGTAACCAATAACAGAGTTTTCTCCCAAAACAAATGTAGGAACACCAGCTCCTTTGATATTCATTGCTTTTATTTTATTTTGAAAGAGTTGACGATACTCTGGATTTCCGAGTATCTCCATGTTGAGAAAACGGATAGAGGGATACTCTTTTTCTAACTTTTTGATAAAAGGCGCAGCATCCTTACAGTGTGGACAGCGACTTGAATGGAAAAAATAAAATGTGTTTGGGCGATTCTTTACTGTTAAATCGCTTGACTCTATTTGTGTTCCCAATAGAGGGAGCGCGATAGCAATAGAGAGCAGAATAAGGATTAGGCGTTTCATATTGACCTCCTGACGAAAAATCGTATCTGTTAGGTTGCAGTTGTTCTGCTCAATAGTAATAGCACTAAATGACCTCATTTGCAAGGAGTGGTTGAAAATTTTATTTAAATAAGTAAAATAACTGCAGTTGTCTTTTGCGAGAGGAGGTTTAAGATGTGGAAAGTATTTAGTGTCGTCTTATTTGTGGTTTTGTTTGGTCTTTTTTCCTGTGGGGAAGAGGAGGACGCTACACAAGATGGCGCGTGCAGTAATCACGGTACGCAACAAGCGGACCTCTCGTGCCTTTGCGATTCAGGTTATACAGGTGATATTTGCGATGAGTGTTCGTATGGATTTACTGGTTACCCAAAGTGCGAAGCCTCTGGTGATGACTACTGCAACAGCCATGGGATACGCAATGATTCAGCGTGTACATGTTTTGATGGATATGCAGGCGACACCTGTGAAAAGTGTGACGAAGGATATGATAGCTATCCAGACTGCAAGAAAAGTGATACACAAGAATGTAGCGGACATGGCTCTGAAAATCAATCAGGTGAATGTCTCTGTGAAACGGGCTACGCTGGTGCTAACTGTGACAAATGTGACAATGGATATAGTGGATATCCCGACTGCAAAAACAGTTCAGAAGCCTGTGAGGGTGTCGATTGTAACGGGCATGGCGAATGTCTTCCTGCAATTGGTCGCTGTTCGTGTCTAACAGGATTCGGCGGTGAATTTTGTGATAGATGTGATGATGGATACGAAGGGTATCCCAATTGTTGGGCACGGGTCTGTGAAGAAGGAAATGAACGATGTTTTGATAAAACGCAGCCACAAATCTGTAACGAAAAAGGTGATGGTTGGATAGATACAGCAGAAAAGTGTCCCGAAGAGACTCCTTGCTATAAAGGAATCTGTGCCGATGAGTGTGGCCGAGCATTAGTTGATCGCTCCTATGTCGGTTGTGAGTATTGGGGTGTTTATTTGCAAAATGGTGGCGGAAAAGAGACAAACGGCTCCTATGCCCTTGTTGTTGCAAATCCTCAAGTGACCGAGGTAACCGTTACCGTCTATACAGCGGGAGATGTTCAATTAGCACAGGAAGTTATTCCTGCTGGAGGACTCTATTCGTTTGAGTTGGGCAGAACAAATGTTGTTTATGGTGCTGGGATTACTCCTGACGCATTTAAACTCGTTGCCTCTCGTCCGGTAACAGTAACTCAGATGAATCCTTTTGGTAATGTCTTGATTTATAGCAATGATGCGACACTTTTATTGCCAACAGCAGCACTTGATAAAGAGTATTATACAATGGCGTGGCCTTCATGGGGACGGAGAGAGTGCTCTCCAAATCCGTTGAATATGCAGCAGTGTATTTCCGATAATGACACCAGTAGTCTTCCAGGATATATTACTGTTGTTGCGACAGAAGAAGGCGAGACAAAAGTAACGCTAACCTATAGCTCTTTCACCGAATCGGGTTCAGAGGTAGACGCAGCAAGTCCTGGCGATGTGCAAGACTACACATTGAAACAGTATGAAGTGTTGAATATTAATGCGGCAGGGGGCAACTGCCCTCCACCTGTTTGTCCAGGATTTCCCTGTGATGGCGGCTCTTACTGCTGGGGTGGTGATTTGACAGGAAGTGTGGTGAAGGCAGATAAGAATGTTGCCGTATTTGGCGGACACGAGTGTACCTATCTTCCCGCCGACAAGCCAGCGTGTGATCACCTTGAACATCAGATATTTCCTCTTTCAACATGGGGTAAAGATTTTGTAGCAGTTCGCACCGAGCCGAGAGGAACAGAGGTTGATACCTTTAAAATTCTCGCATTTAAAGCAAATACTACTGTGACATGGTATGGTGGGATCAGTGGCTCTGTAACATTAGGTGATGGTCAAAGTCATGAAATCTATAGCAATGAAGATTTTATTATTACGAGTGACACGCCTATTCTTGTTGGACAGTTTCTTGCAAGTGAGCAAGCTGGTGCGGGGACAGGTGATCCAGCGATGATGCTTTTAGCGCCAACAGAGCAGTTGCGAAGCAGTTACATTTTTCTAGTTCCACCAAATTATGATAACAATACTATTACGATTGTTGCTCCGAAAGGTGTTGAGGTTAAAATTGATGATGTTAATTTAGATTCATCAACATTTGTTGAGATTGGCTCATCTGGTTGGATGCGCCTGAGAGAGCCAATTGATGCTGGGGCGCATGTTTTGACGGCAACAGGCCGTGTTGGTCTCTATGTTTACGGGTTTTCTTCGTATGTTAGTTATGCGTATACGGCGGGGCTTGATTTGAAGTCTATCAACGACCAACGGTGAATTTAGGGACATCTCTGTGTTGTTTTCTTCCTTCACTGCGCTCGAAATAGGGAACTATTCCATCGCTTATTCAGAATTAAACGCCTTGAACTGCCTCCAAACTTCACCGTTGGTACATTTTTTGTAAGTTTAGGAACATCTCTGTGTTGTTTCCTTCATTCATTGCGCTCGAAATAGGGAACTATTCCATCGCTTTTAGAAAATGAGATTGCATCCACAACCTTCTTCTTCAAACGGAGGTATGTCATCATCTGTTTGAGTGTCTGCTTCGTTGTCTGTGTTTGTCTCATCAAGAGCAGTCTCATCTTGTGATTCATTATCCTCATCCGGAACAACCACAGTTCCATCACAGGCTGTGCTTTCGGGTGTGTACAATTCTGTTTGAGTTTCGGAACAGGCAAAATCAACTTTTGTCCTTACGGGAAGATTTTGGTTGGTCAGATAGGCATACTTTAGAGTCGATTTATCATCCCAAATCTTTGCAACATTGTTATAGACAGCATGTTTGGGAGGATCCATTGGCTGCACCTTGAAACGAAGAAGGATAGATGAACAGTTGTCTACACTTTGACAAATGTCGAGGTTTTCAACCACCTTCAGACCATTTTGAAGTGGGGACTCTCCTGCTACATCACTCAGAGGCTCATAACATTTTCCCGTCCCTGTTCTATCAATTTGGGTTGACGCTGGAATATACTTTAACGCACTCGGCAGCTCATCTTGCACCATAACATTTACGGCAGGCTCTGAGCCATGATTTTCAACCCGTATCTCATAGGCAAATGGTCTGTCATCACAGGCAAGAGTATGATCTGTCGAACCAGTAAGAAGATGCTTTTCATCAACATCGGGAATATCAAATGCAGGGAGTTTTGTGTCAACAGAGAGCATAACATAGTTGGTAAGCACAATATCTGCTCCAGAGCCAATCAAAAACCAGATAGAAGTTGTGCCATATGCGATATGTTTGTTTAT
>JAGLDR010000221.1 GCA_023145475.1 bacterium | reverse complement strand
AAAAAGAGTGGCACGTAAAATGCATAAGAGAGGGTTGGTTGTCGTTCGAAGCGCAATCTTTGTGTTATTTTTTTTGGGAGGATGTTTGATGCGCAGGGTATTATTTGGCGTGCTTTTACTGTTTTCGGCTCTTTTATTTGCAGAAACACCACAGCTCGTGATTCCAGATTTGCATAATACAGTCATACGAGATGGACGAGAGTATGATACATATTACTATGATTATCTTGGTAATAAGAACTATCTTTTGCAGTTGTACGATATGGTTGCGTTGCCACATGGTGTTGAGCCAATGGATTTTGACGGACTCTCTGTCGGTGATATTTCGCTTTCTGAGCTTATTAGCGAGCCGTTAGAAAATCTCCAGAATGTCAACCTTGTGAAGTTGCCAATTGATAAGACAGATAGAGCTTCATGGCTTAAGGTGCAAAAGATATTTGCAGAGAAGAGTGTCGGATTTTGGCCTGTTGTAACCTATCACGCTGTAGATCCTCTTCCTCTTGATGGTGATGTTGATTTGCAATTTCTGAAATATACGACAGTAGAGCAAAAAAAGGCGTTGCTGGCTCGTTTTCATCTTGAGATAGTAGAGATTAATCAGCGGGATGATAATGGTGTTAAGGTTAAAGTGCCCGTGGGTGGCGACCCTTTTGCCGTTGCTGTGAAACTGTATGAGAGTGGTTTTGTCCGCTGGGCACAACCAAGCTGGTTGATGAAATATGAGACAAGAGCTATAACACCAAATGATCCCTATTTCAATCGTCAATGGCATCTTACTCAAATTCAAGCTCCTTCTGCATGGGTAGAGGAGACAGGTGATGCGTCTGTTAAAATTGCAATTGTTGATAGTGGCGTTGATACAACTCATCCCGATTTGAATGTTATTACTGGATACGATTTTATTGATGGTGACAGTGATGCAAATCCTAATTTTTCTCAAGATGATCATCATGGGATGCCTCACGGAACGGCGTGCGCAGGTCTTGCTGCTGCAAAATCTGACAACGGACTTGGTGTTGCTGGTGGATGTTGGGGCTGCAGTATTATTCCTGTCAGACTTATTGGTGACGAGGGAATACACCCAACAACAATGAGAAACGCACTAGAATACGCAGTCGATCAAGGTGCGTGGGTTATTAATAATAGCTGGGGCCCTCCAGGAAAAGATAAATATGGCAATTGTATTACATCACCTGTAGATAGTAGTCAAGCGCAGGCAGTTGACTATGCTCGAACAAATGGGCGTGGCGGAAAGGGAACCATCATGGTGTGGGCAGCAGGAAACGATGGCTGTAATACCAGCTATCAAGGGAGCCTGAAAAATGACGATATTATTGTTGTCAGTGCAATTGGCTCGTCTGGTTCGATGGAGTACTACTCAAATTATGGTGTTGAGATTGATGTTGCTGCCGGCGCCGGAAATGTTACAACAGATACGCAAGGTGGCACAGGATATAACTATAATGGCTCTGACGGTGATAATTTGTCTGATTTAGATTATACAAGCGCGTTTGCGGGAACATCAGCAGCTGCTCCCGTTACATCAGGAGCAATCGCAACGATGATGGCAGCAAATCCTGATATGACATTCTCAGGTGTTTTAAACTGTGTGAAAGCGTCTGCATTTAAGACGACAAAGAGTTGCAATAAAGGTGGGTGGGCATCGCAGACGGATCCCTACCTTGCTAGTGGCTCAAAAGATCACTCTCCCTGTTATGGCTTTGGTGTGGTTGACCTTCTCTCAATGGTTGTCGGTGCCAAAAATGGAACTTGTGGTGCATGTGTCTCCTCTTCTCCTATTGACTTGTGTTATGGAGTAGGAACGGGAAGAGATGATGATTGTAACGAGATTGTTGATGATGATTGTAAAGATGGTGGAAAGGGGCGAGCCGCTGATCCTTGTACCGCAGAAAATCAATGTCTTAATGTTGCCGGGAAAGATATAAAATGTGAAATGGCCGATGGTTGGGATGGTGGATATTGCACCGCGACTTGCACCAAAAATACCGATTGTTATAACGGTGCCACAGGTGTTGAATGTTACGATGGGCGTTGTATCGCTCACTGTGATTTTAACACTGTGCGCAGTGGATATGCTTGTCTTGCGGGCAAAATTCTTCCAGAAGGGACAGAAGTTATACCCGTCTGTGGAAACAAAATAAAAGAGGATGGCGAGCTTTGTGATGGTAAATATACCTCTTGCGCTGGCCTTGATGGTGGATTTACAGGTGGTTATGCCTATTGCGAAGATGATTGTAAATCGTGGGATATCTCTCAATGCAGTGGTGGTGGAGATCAACCGTTTTGTGGAGACGGCAAAATTGAAGGTGCTGAAGTGTGTGATGGTGGCTCAAAGCCATGTGAAGATATTGACTCAGCGAAACCAGAGGGGAACGCTTCCTGTAAGTTTGATTGTTCTGGTTGGGATGCTTCAGAATGTAACGAGACTTCTGTTGTGGAGCCTCTGTGCGGGAATGGCATAAAAGAGTCAGGTGAAGAGTGTGATGACGGCAATACAACTCCAAACGATGGTTGTGACCAGTTTTGTAAAAAAGAGGCAACAAGTAGTACCGGTGTATGTGGAAATAGGATAAAAGAGTCAGGTGAAGAGTGTGATGATGGCAATACAACTCCAAGTGACGGTTGTGATCAGTTTTGCAAGATAGAGCCTGATACAAAAACATTGAAGGGTGGCTGTTCGTCACTTTTTCTCTTCTAGTGACCTTTTTTCTAAACTCTAAACTATGGTCTGCTCAAAAGTGTCAACTTTTTGTCAAAAAAGAGCGCTTTTCTAACTTCATAATTATTATGAGACAAGCAACTCCTTAATTTTACACAACTCTTGATATTGTGAAATATTTGGCACGATTTTTGCTTATGTTAGGGCGTGTCTAAAGTTCATTCACAACGAAATAACGGAGTGTTGTTACCTTCTGTCCGGTTAAACCATATCGGCTTTTGTCGATGACTTTTTTATATCATACCACACACGCCGGGCGTGCGGCATCTGAGCCGTGAGAAGTTTTGTGATGCTTTAGACGGGGTCTCTTTTTTAAGCGACCTTGCCATCTTGCCAAAAACCACCGACAGGACGACACTCTACATTTTTTAGGCCGCATTAGCGGCCTTTTTTTGTTTAATGTATCACAGAGGTTGTTTTAAGAAAACTGAAGTAATTCTGGCATAAACACCAAGGCAAGACCAAGAAAAAGCATCAAGATACCGCTGATAACTTTCAGGACTTTTGCATGCTTCTCTTCAAATCGATGTTTTCCCATCGTAATGACAAACAGAAGCACAATTGC
>JAGLDR010000220.1 GCA_023145475.1 bacterium | reverse complement strand
GCGGGGATGTCTTCATCAACATCGACAATTTTATCAACATCAGCGCTGTCATCATTGCCAGCCTGTGGTGTCGATTTTCCATCAGAACATGCCATGCCAAATAGCATCGCAATCAGTAACATAAAAAATAGTTTTTTCATCATAACTCTCCCTATAGCATCAATCTAAATAACACAACTACCAAAGATTGTAGTGTTTTTCTTGTAAATGTCAAGCACTAAATATTATTTCTTTCATTCTCAAGTCATTGTATTTGTTGAGTTAATCTGATTTGTTTTGAGTAGCGTTCTGAGAAGTTGTTTTTATGCGTTGACCAATGTGCATATCTTCTCTATACTGATGCAGTTTTTTGATTGACTGAGAGAGGAAAAAAGGATGATTCTTGTTACTGGCGCAAGTGGCCATGTTGGAAATGTACTCGTTAGGAAATTGTTAGAAAAGGGTGAGGAGGTAACTGTTCTTTTGCATTCGCCAACGACTGTGCGCGCCTCACTTACAGGCTTGGATATAAAGAAAGTTGAAGGTGATATTCGTGATTATAATTCACTGGTTACTGCATTTGCAGGTGTGGATATGGTCTATCACTGTGCCGCAACCATCAGTATTATGCCTGGCGATTTAGAAAAGCTGCGTGAGACAAATGTGGAAGGTGTTAAAAATGTGATGAAGGCGTGCCGCGAAGTTGGTGTCTCTCGCGTTATTCACATTAGCTCTGTCGAAGCGATTGGCGACGCGTCGGAAAATGGTGAACCAATCAATGAATCGTATGGATTTAATCCAGACAAAGCGATGCTTGCGTATGGAATTACAAAAGCGGAAGGCTCTCTTGCAGTGCAGTATTTTGTAAAAGAGGGGATGGATATTGTTACTGTCTGTCCCGTTGGTGTCATTGGTCCGTATGATTTCAGACCGAGTCAGATGGGGCAGATGATACTTGATTTTGAATCGGGCAATCTTCCAGCCTATCCAGGATATGGTGGATTTGATTTTGTCGATACGCGAGATTTGACCGATGGAATTGTTGCGGCAGCGGAAAAAGGGAAGGCTGGAGATGTCTTTTTGCTGACCTCCGAGCATATTACGATGCCAGCAATGATGGATGTGTTAACAGAAATTACGGGAAAGAAAAAACCAAAAATATCGTTGCCATACTGGTTGATGTATGGTGTTGGTTTTTTTGCAGAACAGTATTACAAAGTGGTCAATGCAGAGCCGGTAATTACAAGGGATTCAGTCAAAATTCTGAAGAGTAATCTCAAAGTTGATGGGACAAAAGCGGCAAAAGAGCTTGGTTTTAAGCCTCGCTCAGTAAAAGAGAGTATGGCCGATCAGTTGGCGTGGATTAAAGAGTATCAAACAACAAAATAAATCTTTAAATAATCGTAGGGGCAATCCTTTATGGTTGCCCGGGGAATGATGCTTTGATCCCTTCCGTTTGTTTTTAATCTTATTTTTTCTATCTTCTTCTTGACTTTTTTATTTAGACAGTGTATTGTAACAGTAATGGTGTCGTAATTGTTGCCGTGGAGGGTACTATGCAAGAGAGACAAAAATTCAAGTTGGCTGAGTTGAGTAGACTCGTTGATATTTCGCCGAGGAATATCCGTTACTATATTCAACTCTCTTTGGTTGACAGACCGATTGGCAGTACAAAACAGGCGTATTACACTGCCTCGCATGTAGAACAGCTGCTAAAAATTAAGCGGTGGCAAGATGCAGGGCTGACTCTTGAAAAAATTCGAGAGATTGTTGCCGATAGCTCGTCTGAAATTCCCAAACCACAGCGTAAAGTTGGCTCTATCTCAGTCATTAGTCACATTCTTATTGCTCCAGGGATTGAACTGCTTGTAGATCCTTCTGAAGTGGAGGTGAGTACACATCAACTTCGTGCTGTCGTAAAGAAAATAGTTGAATATTTTGATGATGTTACATCGGAGAAAAGCAATGATATGTTACAAGATGGAGGTAACAATGAAGAGTAAACAAAATCAAGAAATTTTAAAGCAAGCACTTTTTAGTTGCAGTATTGATGGCCTTGTTGCAATTACAACGCTTAAATACACTTTTTGCAATCCATTTGATGATGATATTGAGGCTTTGTACCATGTTCCACTGCCTTCACACACTGTTTTGCAAAATTTAACAATTGTGCTTGATGGAGAGATGTATCATGCTGAAGTGCAAAAAAAGAGCGATGCACACGCTAAGTATGAGGAGGCGATAGATAAAAATGATTCCCCTGTTATGCTTGAAGAGATTGATGATGGTCTCTATCTGTTGCAGTGCGGTCGATTACAGCCTGGTGATGAAATTGAGGTTGAGTTGCAGATAGCGGAACTTCTTCGCCCTTCTGGAACTCATGCTCGCTATTTTCTGCCAACAGTGATTGCTCCGATTTATGGCGATGAGCGTCAGGATATCTGGGATCAGCATACAAACTCTTTTATGGTTGAATATCCATACACGATGGAAATCGAGGTTGTTGGAGTGTTGCAGCATGCTCGGGTGATGGTGCCTGGAGTAAACAACCTCAGCGTTGCGCCGAGTGGTGACAAATTGTCGCTCTCATTCTCTGGTTTCTTAGATAAGGATATCTATCTTCTTTTTGATGATGTCAAACCATTTAATATTCGATATCCTCTTGAAAATGAGTCATGGAGAGGAGTATGCCATATAGAACAACGGGGTTCTTTTGATCGGAAAGAGGATTTTTCTCGTGATATTGTCGCTGTTCTTGACTGTTCAGGATCAATGTATGGTGCAAATATTGAACAAGCAAAAAAAGCACTTTTGCAAATTATGGAAGAGCTTCGTGATAGCGATCAATTCCGTCTTCTTCTCTTTGGAAGTTCACAACAGTGGTTGCAAAGAAAGCCGATTTTCAAAAAAAGTCCTCAATTTAGGCGATTAAAAGATAGAATCGCGTCTGTTGATGCCGATTTGGGTGGAACAGAGTTGTTAGGAGCATTGCAGGAGGCACATAGTGAGTTAAAGGGTGATAAAGAAAATCATAAAACTGTGTTGCTGATTTCTGATGAGAACTTTTTTGATTACCGGGAAAATAAAAAGAGTGTGCAAAAGCAATTTGTTGCCAGCAAAACAGCGCTTTTTGCTGTCGCTGTTGGGGCGGCTCCACTGGTTCAGGCACTTGATAGTTTTTGTATAGCGACAGATGGTATGACTCTTGCCATCAATCCTTGGGAGCCAATGCCACAGCGCATTGCGTGGTTAACTGATAGAATTGGAATGCAACGGAGAGGGAGGACGAAAAGCAAAAGTTTTGCTATGATGCCAGCACTTTTTGATGGAGAATATGAAGTACGGTTTGATGAGATATCACCAGATAAAACAGATAAAACAGATAAAAAACAGACAAAATTACAAGATGGTCACAAAGATGCACTCTCCTCTATTGCGATGATGCAATACTATAGAAGTCATCACGGTAAAAGAGGTTTTTCTGCTGAAAAAGCGGAGGCGTTTGCTGTAGAGCATCATCTTCTTTGTAAACATACTGCGCTGATTGCCGTTGCAGAACGAAATGACTCCTCACATCGAGTGTTACCTCAGGTTCACCCGGTAGAACAGATGGTGCCCGAGCTGTCGTTTAACAATTCGGTTGTTCAAAATACGATGCGTTACGAGAAGGTTTGTGAGTGTACTTTAGAGAACCCATCACACTGGAACCTATCATTCGATGTTGCGATGTTAGAGCGTAAGTTGCGAGAGATACTAGACGACCATCACATTGAATGGGATGAAATAGTTGCAGAGTGGATACAATCTGGCGATAGAAAACTTCTTTTCAAAGCCAAACGCCTTGTGAAATTGTGGGGTGGAGAAGAACTTTTGCTGGCTTTATCCACAGCGATGAAGATGAGCGTGGTCTCTGTTATCAGATACCTTTTTCAAGGGTAACTGAATCACACAATAATTCTCTGTAACATATTCTGGACAGAGTCGTCCTAATTTATATAATGTCACAAGGATGTTATCGTTTTTTAAATTTTAGGGGGTTACGCATGAAGCGGTTTTTATCAGTTCTATTAGTTGTTTTTATGGTTCAGTTTCTTTTTGGAAACGAAACGCAGGGGGCGGTTACTTCGGGTGTTCCACAGTCGAGTGGGAAAAAAGAGCAGGGCTGGTTTCCCTCGCTGAAATTTACTGGATTAATAATGTTAAACCATCTTTCTAACATTTCAGGACAGGATGATGGACTCTATGTTAATTTTGGATTGCGCGCGGATTTTAAGTTGGATATGGTGCTCAAAAAACATGAGTGGCGTACCCACTTTTTTATCAATGAGGGTTTTTCAATCACGCCGAGTGACGATCACTTTGTAAAGGGAAGTGATGAGATGGTTTTAGATTCGATTTATCTTTATAATATCTCGAAATTCTGGGGTCCATTTGTTAGTTTTCATGGAGATACCAATCTAGTCAAAGGTATTGAAACATACGATGATCCTCAAACTTTTATTATGCCAAACGATACTGGAACCAATAGAAAACAGGGGAAAGATATTGATGTAAATGGCTCTTTTGCCCCTGTTGTTTTGAAAGAGGTTGCCGGTCTTTTCTATCGTCCACTTGAAAGAAAATGGTTGCAAATTGAACTTCTTGGTGGTGTTGGTGGCTATCACTATTTAGTGCGAGAAGGGACGCTTAAAGTTGATGAAGAGCGCGATAACAATTTTGTAACCTTGCTCAATAGAGATACCTTTCACCAGCTTGGTGGGGAGGCGTTGCTTGAATTTTCTGGTAAAATTATCAAAAAGACTGAAATTGAATATAAGCTGTGGGCATCACTTTTTGTTCCATTTGTCTACTCTGATACTGCAATGAGTGACGGGTACAATATCGGTGAGCTTATCAACTATGAATTTGGTGCAACTATTTCACTTGCTGTTGCGAAGTGGTTGAGTGTAGACTACAGTTTTAAGGCTGAATGGATTCCTATGGATGATAGAGAGTGGAAGATTAAAAATCAGATTATGCTTGCTTTGACATGGGATGCTATCAAGGATAGAAGAGATAAGAAAGACGAGAAGAAATAATCACCTATTTCCAGCGGAAGCATTTTCCATCTGAATCATCATCAAGATAGCCGTAATACCGTCCCATCCAGTAGGGAAGCATATAATCAACGCCAGCATAAACCGCGCGTTTATTTCCTGGATCATAGAGTTTAAATGGATTTCTTTGCCAGATGAAATCTGAAACTGAGCGGTCTGAAACATCAATGCAAACATCGTGGTCTACTTGGTCAGTGCACTCTGTTGAATGGGGATAACGAGGGTCATCAAGCCAATCTATTTTTCTGTCGATATGTGGTGCATTGACAAATCCTTTGAATTGTGCTGTTGCATCTTTTGCTATATTTGGGTCTGAAGCACCTTGTGATGCATAAACATAGGCAAAAAAGACATTTTTATGTGTTTTAACAGTTTCCCACAGCTTTTGCTCAAGTACTCTTTCAAATATTGCTGTCCGAATCACCTCATTTTTTTCAAGACGGAGTAAATTATACATTGGCTCCATGTTGATATTGAGTCCGTAATATTTTTCACCACACTCAAAACTGTATTTATATCGTGCCATCTGCTCAATCCAATCGGTGATATTGCCCCACTGATCATCGTTTGTGTAATAAAATGCTTGGAATGCGTTAAAATTCGCTTCATATCCAGGGATTTCCTCTGTTACCTGCATGGCGATATTGAAAATATTGGCAAGCATCATGCCGCTGCCAGGGCGTTCAATATCACTCGGAAGATTGCTGTTCAGTTGGTGTAACAAGATACCGACATTTGGCATAAATTCTTGAAATCCATACATATTTGATTCGCAATCTGCAGTCTCTTTAGTGCAATAAGTGATGAGTATGCCGCCAGAAACCATCTCGTTAGGAGAGAGGACAGAAAAACGGAGTTCTACATTTTGCATATGCACGCCTTCAGGAGGAAAATTGTCATACTTGAAACGGACGCTGACATCTCTCTTTGTCATTATCTCACTTACAAACTCAACAATGTCAGCACGAATGATAGAACGAAGCTCTTCATCAACACCTTTAAGCGCATCGTACGCAAAAGAGTATCCCATAAGAAGTCCTTGATATTGATCGCGACTGATATGTCCACAATAATCATAGGTTTTTCCGTCGTAAGGAACATCACAAAAGACTCTATCATCGGCGCAATTCATATCCCTAAAGTTTGCACTTCGGTTAGATGATTCATAGGTATAGCGGGCAAGAAGTCCCGGATGGCCTGTAACATTGAAAAAGAGGTGCATTGTTTTTACAAGCTCTCTGATATTATCAAGAGCAGCTTGCGAACGGTCAACCATAAAACGAATTGATTCTGCGGTGAGGTATGTGCCTGTCCAGATTGCGCTGTCGCCAATTCCATCATACTCAATAACTTTTTTAAGATCCTCAGTTTCATACGTGGCGTCAGCAACGCCGCCAAAAGGGAGCAAATCTCGCTGTTGCCACCGTTGAAACTCTTCAAATCTATCGTGGAGCTTGTTTGTCTGGTCTGTCACTGTCCATGTCGCGTTTGGATTGTCCCAATATTCGCAAATGCTTCCCTCTTTTTCTTCGCCAGGAACACACTCGTCAGCACACAAATTCGTTTCGCATTTTCCACCAAAACAGCCGTGAGTTGCGGGGCATTCTGTTTTAACAAGACTTTTGCCACACTCACTTTTCACACACGCTTCAACAACATTGTATGCGGTACACATCGCGTAGCTCTCATCGCAGTCAATTTCGACAAATCCTTCGCACGGGTCAACGGTGTCAGCATCAGCATCAGGAATTTCATCAATGTGGTCATCAACAGATTCATCCACATCTGTTTTAGAATCAGTAGTAACACTATCATCCACTGCCTCATCAACAGATTCGTCTGCTGTCGTGTTGTCGCTATCGGAAGTCGAAGCAGAGGGATCACTGCCACAACTCAACAGGAAGAGTGTTAGTATGCTAATCACAATAATTCTTTTCATTTTAAGGACCTCTATTTTACAAAACATCAAAACCACCATCTGTGAATAAATGTAGCATATTTGTGTGAAAAAATCAAATCACAAGGCCGGCACTTCGATACAACGGTCATTCTGACCGCCACTCAGTGACCTTGGATAGCGGTGTTTTTCCGCAAATAAGTACGACCGTCTATTTTTGGTAGATTACTCACATAAGTAGACTGCCGAGAATAGATGGAAATCAAGGCGATTTTTTGCAACCGAACGCAGACATACTAAGGTTATTTCAAGTGAAGGTTGACAAAAAAACAACGCAGAGAAGCGCTATTCTCGGCAGTCGTTACATTCCGCTGCCCCGTGGAACAACAATAACAACCTCCTTCGAAGAAAGTCTCGACCCATCGCCAA
>JAGLDR010000022.1 GCA_023145475.1 bacterium | reverse complement strand
CAGCTGGAATGAAAGCACTTGCACAAAGCTTTTATGTTTTAGGAATCGCTATAGGAGCTGGTATCTCAGTGGCAGGCATTGCGCTTGGTATCGGTATCGCTGTAGGAGCTAAACACTTCAGTAAACAAGGAAATCCTTCCAATGTACACGATCTGAAGCAGGATGCTAAAACAATAAAATAGATGATTATAAAACAACCTATTCTTCCCAGATAACAACAGCAACAGCGTAGGTCTTCTCATGGCTGATTGAGAGATGTAACTTTCCTTTTTTTGGGGTGTAATCAAAAGAGGGTTTTCCCTCTTCATCGTGTAAAATAGTGATTTTTGTAAAAGCGAGTCTTTTATCATTTAACGCTTTGACAAGCGACTCTTTTGCTGCCCAAAATCCTGCTGCATGTTCCCAGTGGTTGCGATATTTTCTCACATATTCGGTGTCTTGATCTGAAAGATATTGAGAATATAAATACTCTTTTTCTTTTATTCTATCGACGCTTACGACATCTGTTCCAAGCCCTAAAATCATTGTAAAACCCTCCTTGCTTCGTCGGCAATAGCATTCATTCCATCAATTGCCTCTTTCTCTGTTCGTGCTTCAACAGTTACTCGAAGTACAGGCTCTGTTCCAGAATAACGGACAATGATTCGCCCTGGAGCAACGCTCTTCTCTATTTTTTTAATAGTTGTAGAGAGAGATGGAAGCGTTTCGATTGGTGGTTTTTCTGTAATGCGAACAGTGGTTGATTTTGAGGGAAAGAGTTTTATATCTTTTGAAAGTTCGCTGAGAGTTTTGCCACTCTCTTGCACCATTTTTATCACTTGAATTGCAGCAAGCAGAGAGTCTCCCGTTGGAAGATAATCTTTGAAAATAAGATGGCCGCTGTTTTCACCACCAAAGATAGCACCTGTTTTTTGCATCAACTTATAAACTTCTCTATCTCCAACGCTCGCTCTTACCATTGTTATATCGTGGTCATTTAAAAAGAGTCCTAGCCCTGCATTGGTCATAATTGTTGTAACAACGGTATTGTTTTGCAATCTCCCTTTTTGTTTTAACCAGAGTGCAATCATTCCCATTATAATGTCGCCGTCTAATACCACTCCATTTTCATCAGAGATGATGAGTCGATCGCCATCACCATCAATTGCGATTCCCATATTTGCCCCGATTTCTGTCGCTATTTTTGCAACTTTTTCTGGGTAGAGCGCGCCACAGTTTTCATTTATATTCATCCCGTTTGGCGTGGTGTTCTCAATATGTAATGAAAGATTTTTTAGTGAGAAAACTCTTGATATTATTGGAGATGTAGAGCCGTTCGCACCATCAACCGCAAGAGAGAAGGGGTCATCACGAAAAGTGGGCATAAGAGATGTTAAATATTCAGCATAGAGATTCACTCCTTCACTAAACTCTTCAACTGTTCCGATATCACCACCAGTTGGTAATTGTCTGCTTTCCTCTCGGTTAATCTCTGCTTCAATTTGCATTTGTGTTGTATCGTCTGGTTTTTCGCCAAGTGAATTGAAAAGTTTAAGTCCATTGTCTGCAGCAGGGTTGTGTGAGGCAGAGACAACGACACCGCACGCAGCTTTTTCAAGACGAATAAGAAAACTGACGCCAGGTGTTGGGATAATACCGATGATTCGTGCATCACCACCTGCTGAAGCAACTCCAGCGGCAACTGCCTGCATCAACATTGGAGAGCTCTTCCTCGGATCTCCACCAATAATAACTAACCCTTTTCCCATAACAGAGACGATGGCTTGACCAAGTTTAATAGCTATTTCAACAGTGATAGGTGGACGGTTGGCAAGTCCACGGATACCGTCGGTACCAAAAGATATTTTTTTCATTTTTTCTTCTTTTCTGATTGTTGATGGATTTTTGTTGGTTCCTTGCGAATAGTAACATTAATTTTCTTAATATTTTGCTTTCTGACGACTGTTACACCCTCAGGAAGATTTGCGACAGTATACTCACTTACAAAATACTTTTTCTTTGGAAGATAGGGAACGGTTGCAGAGAATCCATCACTTTTAAGCTGTTCAAGGAGATCAACGGGGCCGCGAAGCTTGACGCCAACTGTTGCCGGTTTGATAGTTGCGATAGCATCGCCCTCTATTTGTAGCGGAACAAAGCGAAACTCTCTGCTTTTAATATCACGCTCAAAAGTTACGGTAACAGTGACCGCCTCATCGCCTTCGATGGTAAAGAGTGGATTTCCCTTAATAATAGGGCTAGTTATCACTGTTTCCTCTTTTTTATCGGTTATATCGATGGCATCTGTTGATATCTCCTCTAAATGTTCAAGTTCTTTCTTTGGCCCAGAAATGGTTATCCTTTCTGGTGTAGCAACTGCGTGTGCGATGCGATATCCAAAAAGTGGCCGGCCAGAAATAAATGGATCAACTTTCACGGTTTTTCTTATTTTTGGACTCACCTGAATAGATACTTTTTTGGGAAATATTGAAGTAATTTTTACATTGCTAAGCTGAGGGAAATCTTGTGGACCAAAATAGAGTGTTATTCGATCTCGCTGAAAATTAGAAAGATTTTTTGTAACGGTCATTTCTTCTTGAGGAATAGAAGTCAGATTAAAGAGATTACCTTCAACATCAACATGAACAGAGAGGGGAAGAGTAGAGGTGATAATCTTTCCATCTCCAACAATAAAAGATGTGCTAATATCAAATGATCTAGTTTCTGTATTGACAGACATAACGGCAATCCATATAAGCAGAGTAATAACCCCTGCCCAAAACTTTAATGCTCTATTTTTTTTAGAAAAGTACTTTGAGAATAGCATTATTTTTTCCTCCATCGATTGAGAAATGCTGAGAATCGATATCCAACATTTTTGTCCTGTTCTGGAGTAAATTTGTTTTCCAGGACTTTAATTAAATCCTCTTTTACCATGTTTCGAGTCAGCCTGCCACCATTCTCTACCATTGATATTTGTCCTCGCTCTTCTGATACCACAAGCACGATAGCATCAACTCTTTCGCTTATTCCGTATGCCGCTCGGTGGCGAGTGCCAAAATTAGGGTCAATATCGGGATTGGTGCTCAGAGGAAGGACAGTAGCAGCGCGAACCATTCGATTATCCTTAATAATTACTGCTCCATCGTGCAACGGTGACTTTTTTTGAAATATTGAGAGAAGAAGCTCTTTTTTGATAAGGGAGTCAAGTTCAACGCCCCCTGTTATAAAGGGTTCTGGATCTCCTTGTTGAGCAATAACAATCAGCGCTCCCTCCCGCGCAGCAGCCATATATTGCAAGGCATCTGCGAGCTCTTCAACTGAGGATAGATTTTCCCTGTTTCCTGTCTGCTTACCGGACATTCCAAAGAGATCAAGGCTCATCAAAACATCACGAATCTCATCTTTGAAGATGATAAAAGCAATGATAATAAAATATTCAAAAAAGCCTTTGAGCAACCATGATGTTGCGCGCATATCCAGCATGTTTCCAAAGAAAAACAAGAGCATTAACAGAAAAAATCCAACTAGGATATGAATTGAGCGAGTGCCTTTGCTGCGGACTAAAAAGAGATAAAAGAAGGACCATACCAAGATCAAGTCCAGAATGGTTCCTAGAAATGAGAAGAATGAGTTTCCATAAATTGAACCCCAAAAAGCAGCAAGGTAGTTCAGGACCATATCGCACCTCGTAAAGCAGAGAGTATTTGAGCACTTTGTACCGCTTCAACAATATCGTGAACTCGCAAAATGGCGGCTCCTTTTTGCAATGCCACAGTGTGAAGTGCAACTGTCCCTCCAAGCCTGTCAGCAGGATTTTCGCTCTCGGTAATAGCTCCGATAAGTGATTTTCTACTTGCTCCAATCATAATAGGGAGTTGAAAAGTCTTCAGCCACTCTAAATGTTTGATAATTGATAGATTATGTTCAACAGTTTTTCCAAAGCCAATACCTGGATCGATAACGATTTTTTCTCTTTTAACGCCAGCAGTAAGGGCTATCTTGATACTTTTTTCAAGTGAATCTGAGATAGAAAGAAGAAGATTGTCATATTGTGGGGTCTTTTGCATTGTTTTCGGCTTTCCTAGTATATGCATCAGGATGAGTGTTGCATTGTGCTTTGCAACCACCGCAGCAATTTTCTTATCTTTTTGTAAGCCGGAGATATCATTGACAATTGTTGCCCCGCAAGTTAACGCCGCCTCTGCAACACCCGATTTTGTTGTATCAATAGAAATTGGTATATCAGGGAATGTTGTATGAAGCTTTTTAATCAGAGGAATTGTCCGTGATAACTCCTCTTCTTCACTGACAGAATCAGCACCAGGACGGGAGGATTCTCCACCAACATCAAAGATATCAACACCTTCGTCAACCATTTGCTTCGCCCTTTGAAGAGCGTGTTCAACTGAAGTATATTTTCCCCCATCTGAAAATGAGTCAGGAGTAACATTGAGAATGCCCATAATTGCGGGACGAGCAGTATCAATATTTTCCATTTTAAAATCAAACCACGGAGAGTTTTCTTTGAGCTGTTGTGCTAGAAAATCAGCAATCTCAGGGAGATGCCACCACTGTTGTTGCAATCTTTCTACCATTTTTGGAATTGCGTCAAAAGGAAGTGTACAGAGAGCTGTTACCTTTTGCTCTGTTTGAGCAATTGTTTCACGAGGAACGGCAACCTCACCTCCGACATGCAAAAAGTGCTGTTTCAAGGCATTTGCACCAGCTGATGAGATGTTATATACAACAAAAGAGAGCTGGGAAAAACGGTCTTTCATAATAGAAATTCCCGCAGGAGATACACCAATCTTCTCCATAAAACTGCTCTGATTGTTATCTGTGATTTCGTAAGGGAAAATTCTCATTTTATACCGCAATCGTTAAAACAATTACATTCTATGCAAGAGGGGCAATGGTGTCAATTAAAGCGAATGATTCTTCCGTCTAATAAATGACGATAATTTTACATCTGGATGGTGATAGCGGGTCTGTTTTTCTGTTTTTCCATACTGAATCGCGCTCACAGGGCACCAATGAAAACAGCCGAAACACTGCTCACATTTTGAACCGAATGTTGGCCTTCCCGCTTCCATTTTGATGTTATCTACTGGACAGATTTGATAGCAAATCCCGCACGAAGTACACGCGTCATTCACGCTGAATTTTTTCCCCGCACGAGGAAGTCCCATCTCAGCAAAAAACCAGTAGGCAAGCGGCCCAAAAAGAGATGAAAACCACCCTACTTTGGGAAACTCCTTCTCTTTCTTATCAATTTTCAGAGCGATTTCTTTCAAGCTATCTGGCGCACTATCCAGCAGTTCTTTGATTTTCTCCGCCTTTGGAGCACCACCAAACGGAGGATAATTCTCTGGAAGATGAATTTGAAAGCCTGCGTCTAAATGCAACCCACTCTTTTCAAACTTCTTTTTGGTAAATTCAAGCGTATTTCCTGCGCCGCCACCATAAGTCACCACCGCAGCGGTGAAAGGATTGTGTGGCAACTTCAACGATTCAATAAGCTTTCCAACAATACGAGGATACCCCCACGCGTAGACCGGAAAGACAAATATAATCTTTTCATACTCGGTCATCACAAATGAGTCATCAAGTGGAATTCTAAACAATTCTGTCTTGCCACTCAGATTCTTTTGTAAGAATTGAGCGGTTGCCAAAGAGTTTCCTGTTCCAGAAAACCATAAAAGTGCTGTTGTCATTGTGTTATCCTCATACCGCAAACAAGCGAGAAACAAATCAAGCAACAATAACAGCCTGTTAGGCAGATTCTTGTGCAAAAGTCAAGGCAATAATAGTCGTTAGCTCAACAAAAGTCAAGGCAATAACAGTAAGCCCTGCAAGAAATTGTTGACAGAAGGAAATATTAGCTTTACAGTTTCGTAGTTTTACGAGAGAGAAGGAATAAAGGCAGATAATGGTTAATTTTATTATAACATTGCTTCTGTTTGGAAGTATGGAAGTTGTCTCAAAACCTTTGATGGGGCGAGTTGGTGCCGTTGAAATAACTCTCTATCGATTTGTGCTTGGTTTTTTTCTGCTCTTTTTTCTGCTCTTGTTTACAAAAAGAGTAAAAGAGTTGCGCAATATTTCCCTCTTATTATGGATTGGAATTGCTTTTCTGGGCATTACAAACACCTTTATGTCAATGTCATTCTTGCAACTTGCAGTGAAGCACACAACAGTTGCAGAGACGGTTATCATCTTTTCTGCAAACCCTCTTCTTGTTATGGTTTTCAGTATTTTGCTAAAGCTTGAGAAGTTTTCATACGCCAAATTAGTTGCCCTATTTTTTGGGCTTGCGGGTATGGTTATTATTGTTGCACCCCACTCATTTGATTTGACAAGTGGGACGCTCTATGCTCTTGCCGCTGCGACCACTTTTGCGATTTATTCAACAGGATCAAAGATTGCTTTGAAGTATGTTAACCCTTTGGTTTTTAACACTATTTCTATATTCTTCGGTGTGGTTGCTCTTGCTCTTTTCACTGCTGCATCTGGCGCACGGATTATTCCTCCTGCTCATCTTTGGCACGAAACAGAGGCGTTAATAGCCTTGCTCTATCTGGGAATTTTTGTGAGTGGAGTTGGCTACATTACTTTTATGAATACGATTAGAGAGCTGGGCGTTATTATGGCATCATTTATTTTCATATTAAAGCCGGCTGTAGCAGTTTTGTTGGCTACCATCTTTTTGGCAGAGCATATTTCAATCTTTTCAATGATGGGAATGGTGCTTGTTGTAGCTGGATTGGGAATAATCGTATGGGAAAAAAAAAGAGAAACTACTAAAAAGGAAGCATTGGAGGCGGCGGCGGCGGCGGATTAGGTCCATCTGGTGGTGGAGGTGGTGGCTCAGGAGAGGCCGACTGCACGCAACCATCAGTAGCAGAAAGAGATGATAAATGAATCGCACTCACTCCAGAAAATGAAACCACAATGGTTATAGCGATTACAAAACTTTTCATCAGTACCCTCCTCGACGAACAGCTACTTCATATGATAGACTTTTTCCTTTTATAGTCAAGCTATTTACTCTTTCTTATCGCCGATTGTGTAGCAAAAAAGATGAGAATTCATATGTTTGCAATATTCTTCTTAAAAAAAAGGTAATAAAATTGTATTTTTTGTATAAATTTTTAATATATATAGTGTTATTAACGGTGCTAAAGGGTGAAAAATGCTTCTCCAAAGCAAAACTTTAACGGAAAATGCAGCAATTCCTAAGCAGCATACTGCGCAAGGTGGGAATATCTCACCATCTTTTTTGTGGAGTGATGTGCCTTTGCACACCATCTCTCTTGCACTGATTCTGGCGGATGTTGATTCACCAATTAGCAAGCGATTTCATTGGGGTCTGTGCAATATTCCCCCGCTTACAGATGAGCTTGGAAAAAACATTGATGATCTTTTTAGACTTCCGAATGGGATGATTCAGGTGGTCAATGATATGGGGCGGACAGGTTATTATGGGCCTGGATTTCCCGCAGGACAGCATCGCTATATTTTTCGTCTTTTTGCAGTTGATATGCAGCTTGAACTTTCCCGAATGACGACTTGTGGTGATATGCTTAAGAAAATTAAAGGGCATATTTTAGCATTTGATACTATCACTGTTCATTATGCGCAGCCTGCAGGACTGACTCTCTCACTGTAGCATTTATCTGTTCTAACAATTACATATCTTTACTTATTCATATATTTTGATACGATGTTTCTGTTGGGTTGTTGTTGACCTTGGGAGAAAAAAGTGAAAAAAAGAGTTGTTGTTATCGGGGCTGGTATCGCTGGATTATCTGCAGGCATTCATTTACAACGAAATGGCTATGATGTTGAGATTGTTGAGAAAGAGCCGTCACATGGTGGACTTTGTTGTGCGTGGGATAGAAAGGGGTTTGCGGTAGATGGCTGTATCCATTGGTTAGTTGGCTCAAATCCAGAACAACAATTTTACAAGTTATGGAATGAAATTGTAGATATGCCAAGTATCAAATTTATAGATTTTGATACTTTTACCACTGTTGAGGACAAACAGGGAAATCAGCTTCACATATATACAGATGCCGATCGTCTTCTAGAAGAGATGTTACAAAAGGCTCCTGAAGATGAAAAATATATTCGTCAGTTTATGAAGGCTGTGAAAAAGCTCTCTCGGTTTAAATTGCCCGTAGGAAAGCCTCCGCAGGCATATACATTGATGGAAGGTCTCCGCCTTGTTTTTAGTTTGGCACCGTTTCTTGCAACGCTCGGTAAGTGGAGCAAAATATCGGTTGGTGAATTTAGTGATAAACTCTCTTCCCCGCTTATGAAGTCGATGATGCTTTCACTCTTTTCGCGTGAGAAATCAATACTTTTTTATATTCTGACTTTGGCGTGGATGTATAACAAAGATGCTGGCTATCCTGTTGGTGGTTCTCGGATGTTTGCGGGTAAAATTGCAGAAACCTATAAAAGAGTTGGCGGGAAGCTGACTTATAGTGCAGGTGTCAAAGAGATTATTGTTGAAGATGGTCGCGCTGTTGGTGTTGAGTTGGAAAGTGGTACAAAAATAGATGCCGATATTGTTATTTCTGCTGCGGATGGACATGCAACAATTTATAAAATGCTTGGTGGTGCTTTTACGGATAAGACAATTGATGGTTACTATGAGAATCGGGTAACTTTTCCTTCGTATATTCAGCTTTCGCTTGGTATTGATGGTCCAATTGATGAATTGTCTCATTCAGCAGTGATTGCACTAGATAGAGAGATTGATCCAGAGAGTGGTGAAAAAGGTGATTTTGTCTTGATGCGAAAACACGACTTTGATCCAACATTGGCACCTGAGGGAAAGAGTCTTGTAACCCTCTTTTTGACAACAAGAGAGCACGAATATTGGCAAAATCTTAAAAAGAGTGACAGTGGCGAATATAAAAAGGCAAAAGCGAGAGTTGTTGACGATTTGCTTGCATTTTTTGAACGGAAAATCGCCCCAATAAAAGATAAAATTGTGATGACTGATATTGCAACGCCCTCTACCGTTATTCGCTATACTGGAAATTGGAAAGGGAGTTTTGAAGGGTGGATGATTACCCCAGAGATTGGTCTGAAACAGATGAAACAGACGCTTCCCGGACTTGAGAGCTTCTATATGGCTGGTCACTGGGTTCAAGCTGGCGGTGGACTCCCTTCAGCACTTATGAGTGGACGAAAGGCGGCGCAACTTATCTGTCTGAAGGATAAGGTTTCATTTCAATCTGATTGAACGACATCTTCTGCTAGAATTAGCTTTTTTTCATCATCATGGTGATAGGAATTGCGAGAAATCCAACACCCATTGCGATTATCCAGGTTGTTTCCATTCCAACCATATCTCCAAAAATACCGATAAAGATAGAGCCAAAAGCTCCAAGTGCAAAATTGATAACCATGAAAATGCTGTTTACAAATGCAGGGCGTTTTGTTGGAATATCGTGCACAAATGCGAGCATTACAGGTGTGGGAGCAACAAGCAGAAAGCCAATCAAAAAGAGGAGTGGAATCTGATATGTTTTTCCGACGATGATAAAAAGAAGCATTGCAAGTGGTGTGAATGCAGCTGATATAAGAATCATCTTTTTTCGCCCAATCTTATCACTCAGCGTACCGGCAATAAAAGAGCCTGTTGCACCAGCGAATTGCAAAATTGCGAGGGAAATTCCAGCGCTGATGATAGAAGCGCCACCACTGTGTAAAAATGTGGGGAGAAAGGTGGTTAGAACGGCTTTCATCGGTGCGCGAGCAATGATAAGAAGCGCTAAAAGAGAGAAGTGAGGTGCGATATTCCTGAGTTCCGTTTTGAAGGAGCCAGTGAGCAGAGCTGGTCGCTCTTTTTTATTTTCTTTATCAGCTTTTATAAGAAAAAAGCCAAGAATAAGTGAGGCGAGCAGACCAACCGGTATCAGACGCCATGTTCCTTCGAGTCCCCAGAGTGAAACAGCACCTAAAATTGTGAGTGGACCAAGAGTTCGTGCAAGTTCTCCACCGAGCATATAGAGACTCATTCCTAACCCTTTACGGTCGCCAGAAAACTCCTTAATCAAGACAGGTGTTGGCACATGATAGGCTGTGACGCTTATGCCCGTTACAAAGAGAAGAATTGCAAGTGTGATAAAGTTTGGAGCAAGACCAATCAGCCCCATACAGATTGCTGTAATCGCTGGAGAGAGAATGGCAAACATTCGCCCCCATCCTCTATCTGCCCAGACACCAAGCAGAGGATTAATCAGTGATGGTGCTCGTTGAAAAACAGGAAGAAGTCCAGCAGCAGTATAGGAGAGCGAGAGTTTTTCAATCAGAAGTGGAAGAAGTGGAGCTAAAAATGAAGAGTATATATCATGAAGAAGATGAGATAATGCCACAAGAGTGACATTGCGTAGCTGAAACCGTTGTTTCATAGAATACTAGGGTATTATTTGGTGCTGAAAGGAAAATTTGTGATGTTGTATTTTGCGCTGTTTTGACGCAATTTTTGCAATGCCCGCATCTCAACCTGACGAATTCTCTCACGAGTGAGATTCATAATTGCGCCAACTTCTTCAAGAGTTACGCCACCCTTATCAGCAACATCGAGTGAGCAGGTTTCACGCAAATCCCATACCTCTTTTCCTGGAAAGTTGAACTTAATCGACTTTGTCTCTGGATTGACATCAAGATAGAGATGGTATTTACATGATACAAAAAGACATGGCCGCTTCATCTTGAGGCAGTCAGCTCTTTTCTTAGGTTTTTGATAATCTGTTATATCTAACAAATCTTGAATAATGGGGTCTTGCTGCAGGGCAGCTTTTTGTACATTAAGAACTTCGGTGTACGGTTTGTCACTGTTTTTCTTGTTCTTCTGATTGGATAACATCAAATTCTCCTCAATATTCTGAAAACATCAACCCAAGCAAACTACAACGGCATAGTAGTCTTAAAAAAAGGCATGTCAACAGGTTATTTTGTATCTGGTTGAAATTACTCAGAAAGAGAGTGCTTTTTGTTGTCGGTATTTGTGCGTTTTTACAATATTACACAATGACTGACACTGTTTTGTTACCATTTAGTTTGATATTTATTGAAAAAAAGAGATAAAAATTTAATCGTTTGCATTTAGGACTCTCTTCTGCTAGACTTTTTTGTAGAGTTATCGGGGTTATCGGAGGGAGATTATTATGCGTTATTTATCACTGTTATTTTTTGTTTTGGTGTTTTTTACGGTTGGGTGCTCTCAAGAAGAGGGTGGACCACTGCTTTCTGATGATTCTGACCAACTGTCTGGAGATACTGGCGGTGACAATGGTGATTCGTCGGCAGACAGTGCAGATAGTGGCGATAGCTCTGATAGTGGCAACTCTTCAGCGGACAGTGCTGATAGTGGCGACAGTTGCGATTCATCATCTGATACCGGTGACTCTTGTACCCCAGGTGAAACTGCTGAATGTTATACCGGTCCGGCTGGCACAAAAGACAACCTACCTTGTAAAGCGGGGGTGGTAACTTGTGTTTCTGATGGAAGTGGATGGGGAGTATGTAAAGGTGAGGTTCTTCCTGTTTTCGAGATTTGTGATAATGGCATTGACGAAGATTGTGATGGCTCAGACAGAACAGCTTCGGGAACAGAAGGCGATGTGGATGGCGATGGATATACGGTTTGTGAAGGTGACTGCTGCGAAACTGTGGCCGATTGCCCTCATCCTGAGTTGGTGAATCCTGGTGCAGCAGAACTGCTTGGAAATGGGATAGATGATAATTGTGATGGACGAAAAGATGAACTTCCTATCTGTGGTGATGGCACTTTAGGCGGTGATGCTGCTCTTAGTATGGCACAAGCAATGGATTTGTGTGCAGAAACGACAGAAACGGGAAAAGGGTGGGGGGTTATAAGTGCTGAACTGCTCTATCCTGATGGCAAAAAAACAGATAACAAGGGCGAACCTGTTCAGACGACTTCTTATAATATTTTTGATAAATTTGGTGCTAAAAACAGCCCAATGGTTGGCGCAGATATGGCTGCAATCGGCACTGGCGTCGTGGTTTCACCCTATATCAACTATTTTAATAACGACTTTCATACAGAGTCAAATGCTCCTGCTGACTGGCACTCAGCGAATGGGAACACTTTTCCAAGTGCACCATCATGTGGAAATACGCAAGATGGGAAAAATCCAGTGATGGATGCGATAATGTTAAAACTGAAAATTCGTGTTCCCGTGAACGCAATCTCATTCAGTATGGGTATAAATTTCTTTTCCTATGAGTTTCCAAGTTGGGTTTGTTCAGAGTATAATGATATGTTTCTTGTGCTTTTGGATTCATCGTACACCTCTACAGAGATTACATTACAAAATCCTGTGGACAAAAACCTCGCAATGGATGAGCTAAAAAATCCAGTTGGCGTTAATCTTGCAAAGTCAGGCCTATTTAAGGTGTGTGATCCATCGACTGGGTTTGCTTCATGTGTCAGTGCTGATGCCTTAGCCGGAACAGGAATGTATGCTGCTGATCCACTTCCGTCTCCACTTCCATATGATGGATATGTTAACAGCACACACGGCGCGACAGGCTGGCTTTTTACGCATGGAAATGTTGTTCCAGGAGAGGTTATAGAGTTGAGAGTTGTGATTTGGGACACCGATGATAGCCACTGGCAATCACTTTCACTTCTTGACAATTTTCAGTGGCATGACAAGCCGTTTAAGCCAGGGACAAGTGCAGATCAAATGTAGGTTAGTGAGAACCACAGGAGTTTACAATGAAAAAAAGTTTTTTTTTAGTTGTTATTGTTACGGTCTTCTTTCAACTCTCAGCATATATAAAAGAGACAATTCTTATGCCAATGAGCGATGGAATACACCTTGAAACTGACATCTATTTCCCCGATGATTATGTTGGAAAGGAGTATCCTGTTGTTTTAATTCGCTCGCCATATGATAGAGATGAAAAAGAGGACGCTGGCACTAATTTTACGGCTAACAATGTTGTTTTTGTGACACAATCTTTTAGAGGTACTTTTGGTTCTGAAGGAGTGCACGCTGTTTTTCATTCTGAAGGGTGGGGAGCAATAAAAGATGGATATGATACGCTACAGTGGATTACGGAGCAGTCGTGGTGCAATGGAAAAATTGCAACAATTGGTGGCTCTGCCGAAGGATTGGCTCAATACTTCATGGCAGGATTAGATGAAAAACCGGGCTTGGTATATCAAATAATCTCGCAGGCATCGGGAAATCTTCACAATGGCATTTTCTTTCCAGAAGGGATGTTTAGAGAGCATGCGATAACAGAGTGGCTCAAAGGGCAAGATGCCTCTTTTTTTATAGATGATTTGCTGGAGGGCGATAGGTATAGCGCTACAAATTCTTTATGGGATGATGCAAATATCTTTTTGAGAAAAGAGAATTTAAACACTCCTGTTTCACATCTTGCTGGATGGTTTGATATGTTTGCGAAATATCAAATTGATACATTCAGATTGTATCAAGAATCTGGTGCGGAGGATCAGCATCTTATTATTGGACCATGGGATCATGATAAATTTATGACAACTCATACGGGTGAACTCATCTTTCCTGAGGCATCCTTAAAATATTACGAGGGAGAGTATGATCCTGTGTATGGAATGCTTTTTCATTTCTTTTTTCCTTCATTGGCGAGTAAGCCTCAATGGTCGCCTGTTTCATATTATACGATTGGTGATTTATCGATACCTGATGCACCAGGAAATGAGTGGAAATATTCCGAAGAATTTCCTCCACAAGATGCATCTTCTCAGATACTTTCTGCCACAGAAAATCTTATATTAAAAGCGGGGAAATGTGGAAAAGGATATTTTACGCTTACATTTGACTATGCAAATCCTCTCCCAACTCTTTGTGGCAATAATTTGACAGACAGTCCTGGACCTTGTGATGTTTCTCAATATCGAGAAAGAAAAGACATCATCTCTTTTTCAACAGCCTCATTCGATAAACCAACTGAGATTACCGGAGCAATAGACTTTACCGTCTCCTTCAATAGCACAATGAAAGATTTTGATATTGTTGTTATTATCACCGATATCTATCCAGATGGAAAAGAGTATCTTATGCTTGAGGGTGGTAAAAAGATGCGATTCCGTGATGGATTATCCGATGAGAAATTGCTTTCTCCAGGAGAACAAACAATAGTCACATTTAGTGTTGGATATCTTTCGATAAATTTGAATAAAGGGCATAAATTAGGTGTTCATGTTTCTCCAACCTATTTTCCAAAATATAGAATTCCAAGCAATGTTGAGGATTATTGGAATAATGAGAAAATAAAAGGAGAGGTAGTATTTGATTTGTCAGAAACCTTTTTGACTATTGATACTATTGGAGTCTGGGGCGGTGAAGAGTGTGTAGAAGAAGAGCCCGACGACGATTTTGACGATGAGATATCTGATGATGATGATGTTGAATTGCATGATAACAGCGACTTGGACGCTACCCTCTCAACAAAATCAGACGGTTGTTCATTATTGCTGCTGTGAAAATGATGGGCTGATTTATTCAGAATGGTAAAAAAGCTCGGTAGTCGCTTATGTTACTCCGAAAAGATTGACACGAATATGGTCACTGTTAGAATAACGCACTGGGGAGAGGTGAGGATGATGTTTTATTGCAAAACAAAACTATTTGGATGCCACAGAAAAAGATTGCAGAGCTTTTTGATGTCAAAGTTCCAGCTATTTCAAAGCACTTAAATAATATTTATGATAGCGGTGAGTTGCAAAAAGAGGCAACTGTTTCCATTTTGGAAACAGTTCAAAATGAAGGTGAGAGAAAGGTTGCTCGAGCAGTTGAATTTTACAATCTCGATGCAATAATTGCCGTAGGTTATAGAGTAAACTCAAATAGAGCTACGCAGTTTAGAATGTGGGCAACCAATATTCTTCAGGAGTATATTATAAAAGGCTACACTATGGATGTGGAAAGGCTGAATAATGCAGGAAAAGTAACGGCTGCAATTGCAAAATCGTTTGCAGAAGCTGAATTTGAAAAATATCGTATTGACAAGACCACCTTTTTGAAAGCGATTTCGATAGAGAAATAAAAAAACTGATGACAGAAGAGAAAGACAATGGATAGCGTAGGTCATATAGAACGAATTACGCAAAATAAATACCGGAATTGACCTCCTTCCATTTTTTAAAGGGAAGGATTGAGGAAGGGTTAATGCGAAGCGAAACGGGGAAATGTTGCTGTGAAAATGATAGGTGATTTATTCAGAATGATTCTTCGGTTCCAGAAACTTTGGACGGAAGACAACCACAAGCGCTGGCAAGATAACCATTGCTCCAATAAGGCTCATTCCAATTGAAAGGATAATTAAAAAACCAAAGAATCGAATGGGTAAAAAGACGCTGAAAAAGAGGACGATAAACCCTATCATCACAGAAAAGGCATTGAAAATAATTCCTCTTCCGACGGTGTGAAGTGTCTCATCAACCGCTTTGCGGGGTAGTCCGCTTTTTGCAAGTTCTTCTTTGTATTTCCAGAGAAAATGGATGGTATAATCGACGCCGACTCCGATGATAATGCTTGAAAGCATAGCGGTGACAATATCGAGTGGAATGCCCGTATATCCCATAATACCAAAAAGAAGCAGCATTGATATTGATAATGGAATCAATGACATAAGACTTGCGATGAAGGACTTGAACAGCAGCCCAACCAGCATCGAGACAACTAAAAGACTGAGTATGAGACTAGCAATCTGTCCCCAGACCACTTTGTCAATCAGAGAGGAGAAGACAACTGCCGATCCTGTCATTGTGGCAAATCGAGGGTCATCACCGAGGATTTCACGCACCTGTTTGACGACACTTCTGAGCACATCGCTGCTTGTTGAGGTGATTTGCACGGTAATTTGTGCTGCACTGAAAGAGGAGTTGACCAAAGTGCGCAACTGCTCGACATCGCCCATTTTTGAATATTGCGTGATGTACCATTCGACCACTTTCTTTTCAGACGGAATTTTGTTGTATCCCTCTTCACTTTTTTTTGTAAATCCAGTGGTCATCAACCGTACTAACTGAGCTAGTGAGATGGTGTTTCCCACATGGGGCAGGGTTGCTATTTTCTGTTCGATAGTGTCTATCTTTTTTAATAACTCAGGTGAGAGAATATCGCCTTCAACCTTAATCGAGATGATTTGAGCACCACCAAATTTCTGGTCAACAATGGTGGCACTTTCCCGAACATCGTGTCCTTTTGGGTAGTAATTTACCAAATTTGAATCAACTTTGAGAAAGAGTATGCCACTTGCGACTAACAGTGTTCCAATGGTTGCTACCCAGAGTATTTTTCGTGGATGATATGCTTCAAAGTGAGATATGATGAGCAAAATTCTCTCTAAGATATATCGTTTTTTCGGATTTTTCCTGATGATTGGAGGAGGCACAGGCAGAACAGCAAGCATTGCAGGTATAAAGAGGAGACTAGCAGTTAGTGCATAGAAGATACCAGCAGCAGCCAGCCATCCCATTTGAGATGCAGGGATTAGAATATGAATAACAAGGCAGAGCATTCCTGCAATCGTGGTGATTCCAGTGAAAATAACGGGTGTTCCAAGGCTGAGAATGCCTTTTTTGGCTAACTCTTTGTTCGTCAACCCTTTTTCTCTCATATTATCTAGCTGATAACGACTAATAAGGTGAATGCCATAGTTGTTAGCCACAGCAAGCAAAATAACGGGGAGAATAACGGTTACTGTCATCATTTTCCAGCCAAGAAGGGGTACAAGTCCCATGCTGATGATAATTGCCATTACAACGACACTGAAGGGGAGCAGGACACCGCGAAGTTGTCTAAAGCTGATAAAGAGAAAGATGAGCATTATGAGCAGGCCGACAGGAAGGAAAATCATCATATCGTGAGGAACATCTTTTGATATGCTGGCACGAATAAAGGGAAGTCCGCCAAAATAGACCTTCTCATTGGGGACTACTTTTTTAACAGCTGCTCTGATTTGTTCCGTGATTGCATATTCGTTGCCATCGTTTCCGAGCTGAATAACAATCGCGGCGGCAGTAAAGTCTTTGGCAACAAGGCGACCATATACCATCGGATTTGCACGCAACTCTTTTTTTAACTCTTCTGAAGTTGGTGGGTCTTCGAGTGGGTCTGGTTCAATTCCTGGCATCACATGGGCGCGCTGAACCCCTTTAATCGCTGAGACGGCATGAAATATATTGAGAATATTCTCTCGCATCTTTTCTGTGAGTACATCGGGAGCGGTGAGCATAAGAATTGCCATCTCCATCCCACCAAACTCTTTTTCAATCTCTTTAAGTTGAACTTGCTCTATCATATCTGGTGGCAACATATTTTGCACATCAGAGTCAATTTCGGTATCTTTCAGAGGGATGGCAAAAAGTGCGGTAAATAGGATGAAAAAGATGATTATTGACCATCTAAAGCGAATTACAAAGCTAGCAAATCTTTCCATTGTGTCCTCTGTATAGGTAAAACAAAAAAACCCCCACAATTAAGAGGGGGGTTTCTATCAAAAGGTTACAGTGCTATCTATGGATTTGCAGCATCTTCTTCGGCTTCTTTTGGTTTTTCAGGTAACTTCATTGGACAGCATATCCATGTTCCACCATCTGAATCTTGAAAGGCGGGGTTGGTATTGTACTCATGCTCAATATTGTCACCAACGCCCATTCCAGCGTGGCAGTTGACAAGAGACGAGTCTTGACCAACAAGACATCCATTAATAAGAGCATCTTGGAAAAGACATGCAGCTTCCATGGCATTATACTCTTCAATTGAAATTGTGTTTCCCTCATCAGGATCAGGAAAACCAGCAGCTGGCTCAAGGTAGAGCGCGCCAGATTGAACCATTGCGATAAATACTGGAATAAGATTAAACTGCAGTGTATTTGTCTGGATTTTTTGTCCACCACCAGTTTCTCCTTCAATTCTAATCGTGATAACAAGTGGAGAGGTTATCCAGTCAAATCCTTTTGTATGATTGCGTAAGTCTGTCAATTGCTCTTCTGTCAAAACATGAATAGCAGATGTCTGCCGTGATCCATCGGGATTAACGACAGCTGATTTGACTGATGTGCGTCGATTCCAAAGTCCACCATTGAGGCCTGAACCTGGATGGAAATCGTATTCAATAAAGACTCGTTCCATCGTAAACTTGTTGGCGTCGCCACCTTCGGTTGGATATATGTCTGATCCGCCCGTAATCTCAGTTGATTTGAGATAGTTTACAATTTCAAATGCAAGGTAATAGTTAGTTGTTAAACCTGTGTCAATATAGCCATCAAACTGAGCAAATTCGCCGTCGGCTTTAATCATACACTGATTTTTCTCAAGAAGTGGCACAAATTTCTCAAGTACCACTTGTGGGTTGTCTGAACATGCAGACACCAAAATGGCAATTATCATTACCATAAGAAGTTTTACTTTCATTATACTTCCTCCAAACCAATTTAGGTCTTTTGATATTATACTCATTTTTCTCATAAGTCTAGCCCTCCTCATCTGTAGTGTTAGCTGGAAGGGTTGATTTCAGCTTGTTCATAATTTTTGGAGTCAAGAAGATCAACAACTCACTTCTCTCTACTTGCTTGCTAACTGACTTAAATAACCATCCGAGGATAGGAATATCTTTAAGGAAGGGAACGCCTCTTTCAACTCGTGATGTTTTGTTTGTATAGACACCACCAATAACAACGGTATCGCCACTGGTAATAAGAATGTCTGTGGTTGCCTCTTTTTTAATCATCGAAGGCTCACCAAGGTGGTTGACTCTTGACCAATCTGGCTCACTCTTGTTGATATGAATGTTCATCAAGATGGCACCTTCTGCTGTTATATGAGGTGTTGCCTTCAATTCGAGGACAGCATCAACATATTTTGTAGTAACCTCACCACCTTGAGAACGAGTGGTAATAGGAATACTGACACCTTGTTTAATGATTGCTTCTTTGTTATCTAGTGTGGCAATCTTAGGCGAGCTAACGATTTTAATTTTACCATCGGCTTCCATAACATTGAGCGTGAGGCTCAAATTGTTAACGCCATGAATACTACCAAATGAGAATCCAAGTTGTCCTGTAGGAGCGCCTGGTCCAGGAACGGCAACAGCACCACCAAATGCTGCATTATGGGGAAATGAAGCGTTGATTGGGTGACCGTTTCCATCATTCATTGCAGTTGCATTGTTCCACTCAACACCAAATCCTTGTGATGCTGCAGATGTTGCCTCTACAATTCGTGCTTCGATGAGAACTTGAGGAGTCTGTGTATCAAGATATTCTACTAACTGTTCAGCTTTATCTAAAGATTCAGCAACATCTTTTACGATAAGAACATTTGTTCTCTTATCAACACTAACAGTACCACGATCAGTGATAAGCTCTTTCACTTGAGGGACAAGTTCAGCAGCCATTGCATAGTTTACCGCAATCAGGCGTACTTTAATTGGCTCAAGTTTTTTCTCTGCCTTTTGCTTCGCAAGCTCTGCCTCTTTTTCTCTTTGCAGTGTCTTGAGTGTAGCGACTCTGATGATAGTGCCATACTTCTCTTTTCCAAGAGATTTTGAGCGTAAAATTACATCGAGTGCTTCATCCCAGGCGATGTTAAAGAGACGAACAGTAATTGTTCCCTTTACATCATCTCCAGCGATGATATTAAGTTTACTGATATCACTCATCAGTCGTAAGACATCAAGAATATCAACATTTTTAAAATCAAGGTTTATCTTTTTACCAGAATACTGTTTCTGCCCTCCGTCTATATCCATTGTCGCACTATTTATGCCACTGTCAATAGTCATATCTGCTTGAGCAACAGTTGCCTTTTTCACTGCAGCGGTTGTTTCGCTGTAGCCTGCAACAGCAGGTCTTTTATCATTTTTTAGAGCAACAAAAACAAAATCTTTTCCATTATCACTATCTTCTAGTGTAACTTCAAAGCGGGATGTTGCCATTTTTGCCAATATGTGAACGGCACCATCTTTATTGTAGATAGCTACTTCACGCACAGGTCCATTGAGTGATGCAGCATCAAAAATCTGCTCGTTCTCTTTTGGAAGGATGGCGTTTAAGATAGTGAATTCAACATTTCTGCCAGTAATAGTTTTGACAACTTTAACTGGTTTGTCAGATTTTATCTTCAGGATTTCAGGATTTTCACCGATAAAAGCAACACCTGTAATCAAGGCTTTTTGCACAGCAACTGGTGCTGGAACACTCTCCTCTTGCTGTTTTGCCTTAACAATCTTCTCTTCTTTTTGTTGAGGGGTAAATGATGCCAACTGCTGAGATGCGTTGGTCAACTTTACACTCCTTCCACGAAGAGATAGTGAAACTGAACGAGAGCCTTTTTGATCTAAAACAACTCTAAATCCACCAGGGTGGTTAGCGCTGCGAACACCATCGCTCTTTGCTATTTTTCCTTTGATACCAATAAAGTCAACAACGACTCTGCTGGGATTTGGCAAGGTAAAGTAGCGTACTTTTTGTGGCGTCGATGAAAGTGTGAACGAGAGTGTGGAATCGCTTTTGTTCAGAACAACTCTTGCGCGACGCAACTTTGTTTTGTCCTGAAGAGAAACCATCTGTTCGAGGCTTCCAAGGCGAACATCTGTTCCGCTTTTAGAAACTTCAATAACCATCTGATTCCCATCGGAAGGACGGGTAATGAGATAGGCTTCCTCTCCATTTAGACTTCCCTGTTCAGCATCTTTTAAATCAGATTGCCCAACAACAAGAAGTTTGATGGTTTTTCCATTAAGGGAGACAATCACATCGCCATTTGCATGGGCGAGCAGATGATTCCCAGAATCTGATACCATTGTTACGGTACCACTCTTGTCAACTCCTTTCGCAACTAAAAAAAGTGTGGCGAAAACAGTAAACAGAAACATGGCCAGCTTAAATACTTTCATTCCAAGCTCCTCACTTCGTATTTTTTTATTGTTATTCTTTTTCATCTGATAAAACATCCTCCTTGTTCAAGATAGTTTTAACGGGCAATTCAAGGTAGAGTTTGTTAAGGATTTTGCGTCCCAATGGATCTTTGTATGTTTCAACAATCTCTATCTTTGAAGGAAGTATTTTGCTTACTTTACCCCAGTTTTTCCCGACAAAAGAGCCTCGTTTTATAATGTAGCTTTTCTTGTCAGGTGCAGTAACTGTTGCGCGTGGTTCTGTAATTCCCCAGATAATAGCAGTGACTTGCAAATCAGAGATATCATATCGCTGCAGTTCACTTACAATCTTTCTCTCTTGTGAGAGAGCTGAAATATCTCCAAAGAATGAACGGAAGGGATCCTTCTTTCCAACGGGACTGTAACGATAGTTTGACTTTCTTTTCAAAATATCTGAAAGATCACGCTCTTTCTTTTTAGTGCCATCAGTGCCACTCTTTTTGACGCGTTCTAACTCTGCACGATAGTCGCGTTCTTTAATCTCCATATCTCCACCGCATGATACAAAAAGCAGTCCTAAAAGCAGTGAAAACATTAACCGATAGGCAATGTGATTATTTTTTCGCACGTTTGCCTCCCTTGCCTTTTGGCTTTGCATTTACAAGAAAACGGTAGGTAGTTGCTCTAAAAGAGACATCTAATTCCGTCTTGTTTGGTTGAAAAGCAGAAAAGACACCGTTTGAAACGCCTTTCTTCTTTTTTGCGCTCTTCTGAGGCTTACTTGCCATTTTGATATTACTAACATTAACAATACGGCTGAGCTTGTTAATAGAGTCAAAAAAGCTGAGGACTTCGTGAAAAGTTCCCTTAAGCTTTATATCGACAGGAACTTCAGCGTAGAATCCTTTTCTCATTTCACCCTTTGGTTGAAAAAAGTTTACTTCAAGCCCAAACTTCTCTGCTTCTTCAGAAATTCTTTTTAGAAGCGAAGGAATCTCTTTTTTATCAGGAAGAATGCTCATCGCAACCTTTAACTCACGATCAAGAGATTCAACCTCTTCCATAAATTGTGCACGATCTCGAGCCAAAACAACCATCTTGGTAAATTCGGTGCTTCTGCGACTATACTCATCTTTCATCTTCATCATATTTGCTCTAAATGGCATATAGACAGCCATAACATAGAGTGCAACGATGGCGACAGCGAGAATGGCAACAATCGCAAATCGATAGAGTGTTTTTAATTTTCCTACTTGTATGAGAACATCTTTCATTTGGTGCCCCCCTTGGTTTTTGGTTTAGCTGTTTTTGCTTTCGCTTTCGCTTTTGCTTTTGCCTTGGATTTGCCTTGCAGGTAAATCTTGGTGGTTAAAGCATAGCTCAACAATGGAACACCTTTAGAAGACTTTCTTTGAATCTTTTTCAGGTTAACATCGCTGAAAAACATAGAGCCTTCCATCTGTTTCATAAATTTTGCAACATCTTGATTGTCGAGTGTCATTCCATCAAGTTGCAATTTTCCGCTCTTAAGTGCCAACTTTTGAACCCATATTTTGTTAGATGGCAATTTCAAAGAGAGTTCGTCTAATACACGAACAGGACCGATATTCATACTCTGTAACTTGACAATCATATCAATCTTTTTTTCTCGTTCGATTTTCTTCTTTTTAAGAGTTTCTATCTCACCTAAAATCGATTTTAGAGTTGCAATCTCTTTATTAACTCTGATAAGAGCTTTGGCGCTTGCCTCTTCTTGAGATGATAGCTGTGAGCTGTGCACGACAACTATAAAGCTGACAAGAAGAATTGCAATAACTGCCACAACGAGAAAAACTCGTGCAGATGCAATC
>JAGLDR010000219.1 GCA_023145475.1 bacterium | reverse complement strand
ATCCGTGGCTTCTTTTGATTGGTGGAACAGGCCTTGGATATGGATTTGATAAGAAAAAAGAGGGAAAACTCTCACCGGTATTCTTTGGTGGCGTTGAACTCTTCTAAACAGAACAACTCATAAGTGGCTGATATCTTTGAAAAGTATCAACAAGACATCATTCAATATCTGCATACCTGAGTGCGTCATTCTCACGCTTTTATTATCTATCATTATCAACTTTTCAGCAGATAGTCGGTGAATACTATGTTTAAAAAGATGATAAAACGCAACACCAAACCTCTGAAAGAATCGTTCAAAAGAGATTCCTTCACTCACTCTCAGCCCCATCAACAGAAAATCTTTTATCTCTTCTTGTCGGGTAACTTTTTCAACGATTGGTGCGCCACCTTCAACAAAAGAGCGAATGTTGTTGCTCCAATGAAGACGCTCTGATTGGGCAGGGATAAAAGAGTGTGCTGCTGTTCCAATTCCAAGATAGGTTTCAGAACGCCAATATCCGAGATTGTGCAAGCTTTCTCGCCCATCTAACGCCCAGTTGCTCACTTCATACTGCGAAAATCCTCGCTTTGTCAGCTGCTCTGCTATCTCACGCTCTTCTTCTATAATCGACTCTTCTGAACTCTGCTTCAAATGGGTTGTTTTATGTGGCAATGAGTAGGAATAACAACTGAGATGATGAGGCGAAATAGTCTCAAAAAGTGTCTGTAATTCATTTTTTAGTGAGCGGGGTAAATCCATGCCATAAATCAAATCAACAGAGAGATTATCAGTACCTGCCTCTGCCTCACGCAGACGCTCTTGCAAAAAATCCACAGTATACCCCCGCCCCATCTGCGTTAAAACGGCATCATCAAGTGATTGCACACCAACACTCAGACGATTCACCCCTGCGTCAGATAAAATATCGAGGGTATTTTTGGTTATATTCTCAGGATTCAGCTCTACTGTCCACTCTGTAAGAGATGAAATCAGATTATGCAAAGAGAGCTCATCTCGCAACTGCAAAAACCACTGAGCACCCATTGTCAGAGGCGTTCCACCACCAACAAAAAGAGTGTCAAAAGAGGTAATATTATAGAGCGTGGCATAGTGTAAAATCTGTTTTAGAACGCTCTTTCCATACTCTCGCTGCAAATCAGAAGATGATGAGGCAGAACTAAAAAAATCACAATAGTGGCACCGAGTGGCACAAAAGGGAATATGAATATAGAGCGAGTTTATAATAATTAGTCAATAAAGGTAAGAGAACAGCCACCATCATCATTCCCAACAGTAGAACCCGAACATGCAGGATCATTCGCTTGGCATTCGCTTGTAAAGAGGAGAGAGGTGAAAGGAGGTCCAATAACCGTTGCTGAGCGATTGCTCAACATAACATCTGTTGTTCTGTTAATAGATATTTGTGCTTTGTCTGGGCCACTTAAACTTAATTTCCCATAAATCATCAGAGTAACTGACTCGCCTTTTTTCAGCGCAAGTGGAGTACCAAAGGTAACTTTCACACTTCTTCCTGCTGTTGGTGTTATTTTTCCAAGCAGAGGATCACCATCATTAATATAGTTATGATTGGCATCATTGTAGATTGAAATCTCGGTGATTCCTGAGGCAAAAAGCACTCTCTGTGATGGAATTGTTATGGTCAATGACTGCAGTGAATTATCCTCTTCTGTCGCCTTAACAACAACATTCATCATCAGCTGATTTCCATTGATTTTGTTTGGTGCAGGAACTGTCGGCTGTTGAGTTGCTTTTGAAACAATCACATAGTTTCCATCAGGTTCAAAACGGTATGCATTAAAGACAAGAGGCTTCTCTTCAAGCAAAACAATTGGTGTTCCAGCATCTGACAAGAGTATATCCTCAACCTTTTCAATTGAGAGGTTAAAAGAATTTTTAGAAGGAACAGAATCGTTCAAATACTCAGCATCGGCAACAATAATAAAGTATGAAGAGGTACCAGCAGTGATTGCACCCTTATTTTGCTGAACATCAAATGAGAGATAGTCATTTTTCAAAGAAGAAATTGATGCAAGCTCAACATCATCTTTATCTACAACACCATTTCCATCATTATCAAGGTAGAGTTTTACATTCGTTAAATCGATTGTAGAACGGTCTGAGCGGGTTACTTTTGCTGAAAGTTGCTTAAGAAAGAATATCTGTTTTTGTGTACCAACAATCTCTCTCATACCAAACTGTCCAAGTGTTACCTTAGAAGCAGGAGATGGAATGATAATCGTCTCATCTTTAGGAAATGCACGAGGACTGCGGAAGATTGTTACATTTGCACCTTTCACAACTTTGCTTTCATCAAGAAGACACTCGCCACTCTTTTCATCACACTGCATTCCTGCTCCACAGTCACTATCTTTCTCACACTTATCTGTTACATTCCCACCACAGAGAGTCATATCAGGATTGGCACACTCATCGTGACTGCCACAAGTTCCAATCTTCAGACGAAGAGGAACTGAGGTATTACTTTTATATATTGCACCAGTCTCATCAGCAAGCAGCGCTATATTTTCAATAACTGCATGTTTTGGGAGACTCGAATCTGGATTCACCTGAAAACGGACCCAAATGGTGTCACTACAAGAGAAAGTAGCTCTATCACACGGTGCCATTGAATCGGCAATTTTTGTTGCCTTTGCAAAAGGAAATCCACCACTCACATCATCAAACTTCTCCCACTTCGTACACATATCACTGTCGTCTGTTGTTCGACAAATTTCTGTTGTACCGGGCACATAAGCGAC
>JAGLDR010000218.1 GCA_023145475.1 bacterium | reverse complement strand
TCTTCTACAGGAATATCATTCTTATTGATAAACTCTTTTGACATTACAGGCAGCTTATAAATTGTCTTTGTCGTACCCAACTTAAACTGTCCATCCTTGACTCGAATTTGTGTCATCTCGCCTTCTGAAAGGTTGAGGTTCGCAACAATCAAGAGGTAGGCATCTTTATCAGCAACAAGCTTGTGATTTACGGTAAGTGTTACTATCTGTGTTGGGAAACTGGTAACTTCTGCCAACTTCTTGTCACCCTTAAACTCGCCATCACCATTTGCATCTTCGTAAACTGCAAGAGAGGTAATACCTTCACCAAACTTCTTAGATTTAATGTTATTCATATCAATCTGCATACTTTTGATAGTATTATCGATTGATTGACTCTTCACTCTCAGTTGAAGCATTGGCTTCACACCAGTAATCTTCTTATTACTGTCTGGTTCTGGAACGACAGGATCATTTTTACCTTTTGTAACAATAAATCCATCGGTTGGCTCTGCCATAAAGGTTGCAAATGTCAACTTTGGAATCACTGCACCTTCAGCATCAGTGAGCTTAAGTGTCGCTGCTCCATCATCAGAAACAACAATCGATGCAGCCTTTTCAATATATGCATTATAGGTCTCGTTGGCTTTTACACGCGTATTGTCATAGGCAACATCAGCAACAATCAAAAAGAAGTGCGTTGTATCTGCTGAGATAGCATGTCCATCACCCATTGTCAGTGTTGCAAATTGTTGGTTAATCTCACCACTTCCAACCACTTTCTCACCTGCATCAAGCAGTCCATTATTATTTTTGTCTTCTACTAATCTAATATTTTCAATCTTAACAAAAGTTGATTTGATATTAAACCCAACTTTCATCTGATCCAACAGATAGAACTTCTTATCCTGAACACCTTGCTTGAAAGTCATCTGTCCCATAACCAAATCATTCATTGCTGAAGCAACAATGATAGCGCCAGTAGAACTTGTTGCAGGAGAGTTTTTGCCCACAGAAACAGCTACATCCACATTTTTGGTTTTAGAGTTATCGGGATCCGGAACACAAAGACGAGTCTCAGTATTACAGAGTGTACCAAAAGCACAGTCATCATCTTTTGAACAACCTTCAGCTTTTGTCACACCACAAAGTGTCATATCAATCTTAGGAGTTGTACATGAATCTACCGTAACAAGTCGTAATGGAATACTTGAATTTGTCTTGTATGGCTCATTCATTCCGACAGATCTAATTCCCGCCAGATTTTCAATAACCGCATTTTTAGGAACACCCTTCAATTTAACTTTAAAACGAACAAGTGCAGTATCAGGGCAATCTTCAGGAGTTACAACATCACCTTGCTTCATACCTGAGCCATCATTACACGCTCTCATTGTCTTTAACTCTGCAATACTCACACCTGTTTCAAGTGGAAAAGCACCATTATCAGGAACGATATGCCAATCACTCGCCTTAACTGCCCAATCTTTATCAAATTTCACAGCATAAGATGTTGTTCCAGGAATATATTCCATCAAAGAGGTATCAATCTGATCAGTAACTATAACATTACTTGTTGCATCATCACCCCAGTTCTGAACTTTAATAGCAAACCAGAGTTCTTCATTTTTGTCACACCAGTGATCTTGATCTTGTCCAAGGTGGCCACAGACAAACTTCTCGGCCTCTCCTGGAATATCAAAATTTGCAGCACGAGTATCAACACTGACAATCAAAAAGTTGGTTAACGCCCAATCTTGGTTCGCACCAATCTTCATATTAATATGGTCTCCACCACGATAAAAGTGAGCAGCAAAACCATCATCTTCTTTTGTATTCATAATAAAAGTATCCATATCGACAGCGTACTCCATCGTATCATTATACGCGGGAGGTGTTCCACCAATACAGGTAGGCTCGATATCAGAGAATCCATATTGACTAGATACGCTGTTGAAAACTTCAACATACGGAAGAATACCAGTAGCATCTTGAATTCTTGCTGGTGGATTACATACATTACTCAATGGCAACCAATCAGCGCCGTCACCCTGCACCTCAATACCTTCTGGAAATGCTGGACCATCATCTGGATTTGTCAGTGTAGCACGGCCAGGATCGCCTTCGTATGATGAAAGTGTCAAACGAATAACAGGATCATCTGGAAACTCAAATCCTGAAACATTAATTTCAGTTTGTTCGTGAAAATATCCAGCAAGACCATTATAGATATAGAGCTTTTTTGGACTAATGTCTGCTGAGGTGAAGACCAAAATAATTGACCAACCTGAAACCATAACTGACTTTCCAACATAACTAGCATCATCAGCGCAAGTCAAATTACTCAAATTGTAATCACCAAGCAGTTGCAGACCAAAGCCATCAATCCCTGCCTCAAGACCTTTTTTGTGAATCTCTTCAATAAACTCAGTAATCTCAGTTCTATAGGTAAAATACGCTTGATCTGGATCATCAGGAAAACGATAACTCTCAAACGAAAAGTCACTTGCTGAGGAGAGCTTCTTTGCGGGAACTTCAACATCTTTAGTATGGGTATAACCACCCTCTGTTGCAGTAAATCTCAAAGAGACCTCATTATCTAATGTGCCACTCAAACCTGTTTGAGGAACAGCGCCAGTCCAAACGAGAAATGCTCTATCAACATGAGCATCTTGTGGAATATGTGCAATATCCAATGTATAAGTTGATCCAGCACCTTCAGGCATACAGTGATCAGCTTGAGGATTCCCTGGAGCATCACCTGCTGTATCTTGATTTTCCAACAAGGATTTGAACATAACAAAATAACTTATTGCGCCCTCTTCCCATTGAAGCTTTTCACCTTTGTACTCTGCAACATCGGGACCAAGTGGGCCACCGTACATCAACATCGGCATTGCCAATGCAATCAACAACATCAAAACTTTTTTCATTTCCTTACCTCTATTTTGTCAACCAAAACCACACACACCACTATGTTTAGTTACCAACTCGACTGATATTTATTATCAGACAAGCCAAAAACTTTCTTTACAATACAATATTTAATAATTTTCTCAAACAAAATACCCTCATTTATCTAAAAAATGGATAATACCGAACAACCGCTTGCCGCCTCAACCTCATCTCCAGGAGCAAGACGACATCCATCATCCTCTTTTGTACAGTCATATTTAAAAACATCTGAAACAATTGTTCCACCAATAACCTTTGCGTTAGTGTCAACATCACTAATCGTAAACTTGGCATATTGTCCGCTATAGAGCTGCATATCAACCTCAACAACAAGGGATGTCTTTATTCCCTTTTTCAATATCGTCGGAGCATCTTGAGGCTTAAAAACGACAAAGTCACTCCCCTCGTGTTCTACCGTCAGAGTCGCGAAAAGAGTATCCCCAACACCATCATTATTGTTGTCTTCAAACACCTTCACTGCAGGCAGAGAAAGCCCAAATTTTGCGGAGGTACCCACAACCTTAATCTCAAATCCTGACCACTCAACATCTTGCTCAATCGGTTTCATCTCAAGATG
>JAGLDR010000217.1 GCA_023145475.1 bacterium | reverse complement strand
TTCAAAGGCGGTCCTTGTGCAACAAATTAAGGTTCAAACAGTGCGAGAAACAGTTGATTTTCTTGGTACCATTGGATATGACACAGAGGTTACTGTTGTCTCTCGAACGACAGGCACCATTGAGACACTCCCTGTCGATGAAGGCGATAAAGTGAAGAGAAACCGAGTGGTTGCGAAAATATCCGAGCCAATATACAACGCACGAATGGCAAAAGTTTCAGCACAAATTGAGAAATTTGAGAATGAAGAAGATTACTTTTGTGACCTCTTTGCAAAAAATAGCGATCTCTATAAATCAGGAATGGTGAGCAAAACGAAGTTAGATAGTGCTGAACGAGGCTGTCTCAATGCAAAAAGTGGGAAAAGCGTGGCAGAATCTGAACAACGCGAACTGAAAGTTGTCATGTCTCACACAGTAGAACGCGCTCCGCACACGGGAATTCTTCTGATTCGTCTTCTTGAGAAAGGGCAGCATGTCTTTCCGGGGAAACCCATCGTAAAAATCGGTTCTGGGCCAAAAATAGTCCGAGTCGAAGTGCATAATGATGATATAAGTGCGGGTATTATTAAAAATATGGAAGTTCAAATCGGGGGAAACTCGAAAAACAGAGGTGTCGTCAAGTGGATTGCACCTATTGCAAAGGGGCCACAGCAAACCGTAACGGTAGAGATTTCTCTTTCTAAACAGATGCAGAAAACGCTTCGATATGGCAAGAGAATTCCTATCTATTTTATCCAACAAGAGGCAAAAAATGCTCTGACGGTACCTGAAAGAGCGATTGTTAAGAAGCACAATAAAACATATATTTTTCTTGCACAAGACAACAGAGCAAAAAGAGTAGAGGTAACGACAGGCATTCAAGAAGATGGCTGGGTCTCTCTCAAAAAAGGCGACATTTCAAAAGAGGCACTCGTCATCATCTCGACTACTTCATCAATCACCGATGGAATGGTGCTCTATGTGGTCTCTGACGATGGAGGCGGATCATGAATTTAACAAAACTCATTTTATCAGGACGGCATACCATCTGGGCGCTTGTTATTGCCGCGACCATTTTTGGCCTGATTGCGTATCGTTCAATGCCGATGCAGCTTTTTCCTGACACGGCACCACCACTCGTCAATGTAATCACGGGATATCCTGGCGCTGCGGCTGAGGATGTTGCGAGAGATGTCAGCGATTTGCTTGAAAAAGAATTTGCCTCTGTTCCGGGAGTTCATAAAATAAAATCAACCTCTCAAGACAACATCTCTATTGTAATGGTTGAATTTCAGTACGACGAAGATGTCGATATGGCAGCCCTTGATATCCAAAATGCCGTCTCCCGTATTCGGTATAAACTTCCTCAAACAATCAGAGAACCACAGGTATTAAAATTCAGCACCAACGACAAACCAATCGTGACTATTGGTGTCCTGTCAAAAAATCTTATTGATGCCAGATCGTTCAGCGAGGAGATTCTCGCCCCACAATTACAACGAATTGAAGGAGTTGCAGCGGTTGATCTCTTTGGTGGCGCAAAAAAGAGTATTCTTATTGATATTGACAGAGAAAAACTAGAAACCTATAGAATTCCCCTTCAAAAGGTTGTTGAAGAGATTCGAAAGACAAATATTGATCTGCCGGCAGGAACTGTTCGCAGGGAGTTGACCACAACAACATTCAGAATTGAAGCTCGTTCTGACAATCTTGATAGACTAAGAAAGATTCCAGTTGTAACTGCGGCGAACTCACGAATCCTTATTTCTGATATTGCACGAGTGTATGAAGGCTCTCTTGAAGATGATTCTCGTTTTTCTATCGATGGAACGCGCACTATCGCACTGCAAGTCTATAAAAGCGAAGACGCAAACACAGTCGAAATCGTTGAAAAGGTTCTGAGTCTGACTGAATCATTCAAAGAAAAATATCCAAATATGACCTTTATTATTGGAGAGGAGAGCGCCTCTTTCACCAAGACAACCATCGATAATTTACTTAATAATATCTGGCAAGCACTCTTTTTTGCCGCAATGATTATCTTTCTGTTTATTGGACGGATAAAAATGTCGCTCATCGCTGCGGTATCAATGCCACTAAGCTATGGAATCACCTTTGCGATGATGAAGCTGATGGATGTTGAATTTAATATGGTAACACTTTCGGCGATTATTCTTGCAGTCGGAATGGTTGTTGATGCCTCCGTTGTTGTGCTCGAAAATATCAGCAGGAAGCGAGAGAGCGGAACCCCTGACCTTGAAGAATCTGCGGAAAAAGGGGCAAACGAAGTATTTCAAGCGGTGTTAGCTGGTGGCGCGACAACCCTTATCGTCCTGATTCCCCTTCTCTTTCTTGGTGGATTTATCGGAAAAACTTTTGGACCTCTTGCGATAACGCTGATTATTGCACTTCTCTCTTCTCTTTTTGTTGCACTCTTTCTCATTCCCGTGCTGAGTCTCTACACAGGAAACTCCAAATTTGACGCGTGGGGCGAATTGATTGCCAAACCATTTACCCTGCTTATGGATTATATAAAACGGGGATACATCATACTTCTCTCTGTTGCATTACGATTCAGATTCATCACTCTTATGATAACGCTTATGCTCTTTATTGGTGGACTTCTTCTGATAAAAAATCAGGGAATGGAAGTTCTTCCTCGAATGGATGGTGGCAGTTTTTTCATCTCTCTCCAAACACCATCAGGAACATCACTTGAAGAGACCGCGCGAATTGTAAAGGCGGTTGAAGCCGTTGTACAAGAGGAGCCAGAAGTTATAAAGGTGCAATCCCAAGTCGGTTTTGAAGAGGGAATGCTCTCTTTTGCCTCATCTGGTGCACAAGGCGCGACGCAAGGCAATGTTACGGTCACTTTAACACCACGAACTGAACGAGAAGATTCTGTCTGGGATATTGAAGAGCGGGTAAGGACGAAAGTCGCGAAAATTCCAGGCATCTACGCAATGACGGTAAGAGAGCTTGGAAACACCGCAACATCAACAACGATTGCACCAATTGTCGTGAGAATCTCAGGAGAGGACCCACTCATAATTGATGCCATCGGACACAAAGTGCTTGCAAAAATGAATGGTATGAAAGATCTTGTTGAACCGACACGAACATGGAGTATTGATAACGAGAGAAAAATTGTCAAAGTGAATATGTTGCGCACAAAAGAGATGGGCCTCAACCCTGCGGCGATTGCCTATCAAATGCAGATGGGATCAGTTGGAATAGGTGCAGGTGTCTATTACGATGAGCAAAATGTTGCGGTGCCAATCACGGTGCGGTATGAATCAGATGGAAAGGCTCTCGGACTGCTTGATTATCCCATTATCACTGGTCCTTTAGCCCCGGTTGTTCCGCTTCGTTCACTGGTCTCTCTCCACGATGTCAAGGAGCGCTCGTTAGTAACAAGTGAAAATCTCATTCCAACGCTCGATGTCTCCGCATTCACAAACGGAGAGGTTCTTACAAGAATAATTGGAAAGGTCGAAAAAGTTCTCGCAGAGATTGAGGTTCCCGAGGGATATGAAGTGAAACTCACCGGAGAAAAGGATAATCTTTCAGAAGCTCGAACAGAAATCGGCGGAGCAATCGGCATCAGTCTTATCGCCATCTATCTTCTTCTTGTTGCGCAACTTCGCTCATTTAAACACCCAATTACCATTCTTCTGACGGTACCACTCAGCGTTATCGGTGTTGGAGTTGCACTCTTTGTTGCAGGAAAACCAGTCTCAATGCCCGTAATGGTAGGAATGGTATTATTGCTTGGAATTGTCGTTAACAGCTCCATCATCCTTCTTGAATTTATCAGGCAGGAGATTGACAAGGGGGTCGCTATTCGAGAGGCACTCCTGAACTCTGTTGAAACCCGTTTTAGACCAATTATGATGACCTCTCTCTCAACAATTACCGGTATGATTCCGCTTGCTGCGGAGTGGTCTCTTGGTGCTGAACGCTTTTCGCCACTTGCCGTTGCAGTTATCGGAGGAATGACATCGGCAACATTTCTCACTATGATAATTATCCCCGTTTTTTACGATATTTTTGAAGGCAAGAAAAAGGTGGTGAAACCCATGATTAAAAAAAGTGCCCAAGTGAGTAAGATTGCTCTGGTGCTTCTGCTCACGGTTACCCTCTTTTCAAGTGGGGCGTTGAACGCATCAGAAGTAGTGACGCTCACCCCAGAAAAATGTGGAGAGATGGCGCGGAAACACAGCCTGACACTGAAAGAGAAAATAGCAAAAAGAGATGTGGCTGAATCTCAAAAATCAAAGGCATTTTCAGGATTTTTTCCCAAATTTAACACCTCTGCCCGTGTCACCTTTATGAGCGATGTTGATCCTGGAGTGCTCACAATGGATTTTATTCCTGGAGCGCCACCACAAGAGGTGCAAATGGGTGAAAAGATAGATTATCAAATAACTTTCAAGGCGGAGGTAAGCCAACCGCTCTTTTTAGGCGGAGCAGCGATAAACAACTACCGCGCAACTAAAGAACAGACCAAATTAGCACACTATGGAACTGAGTTGACCGAAAAAAGTGTCATCTACTACGCACAAGTTGGCTTTTATAGAGTTGCCTGGGCGAGAGAGATACAAAAATCTGCGGAACAATCGTTCAAACATATCTCAAAACACCTTGCGCGAGTTGAAAAACTTGCTGAGAATGGATTTGCCACAAACCTTGATGTACAGAGGGTTCAAGCGCGACAGGCTGAAGTTCTGATGAGGAAAGTTGATGCGGAAAGTCTTATCAGAAAGGGTGAAATCACCCTTCTTTCAATGGTTGGACTTCCACTTCATACAAAATTTGAGCTAGAATATGAGGTGGAAGGATTAAAAGCAGACAGACCAAGCGATGAAGCTGCAATCACCGATATTGCAATCGAGAATCGGCTTGAAATTAAGATGGCAAAAACGCAAGAACAGTTCATGGAATATAGAAAAAAGGCCTC
>JAGLDR010000216.1 GCA_023145475.1 bacterium | reverse complement strand
TGCTCAAGCACCACAAAGAGTGACTTCCCTTTTGTGATTATAACTGCTCCGGGGGCTGCTCCTTTCGGTTTTCTAAGATATTTTCGTTGGGTATACCACACTTCCGCGCGGGCTGATTTTTTGGCTTTGCTATAAAAGAGGGCAAGCATACATCCATGGAGTATCTGCTCTTTTGTTGGCGTTTTTCCTTTTGCTGTTTTCATAATAACATGAGATCCATGAGCATGCTGCACATGAAACCAGTAGTCATGAGGGCTTGACAGTTTCATCGTCAGTTCATCGTTGTCTTTTGCCCCTTTCCCCACAAAAAACAGGGTGTTAGTTGGCGAATGAAAGAGATGGTAACCACGGTGTTTTTGCTCTTTCTTTTGTGGTTTTGTAGCGTGCTGTCTTGTCAACGGTTGCACCGTCTCAGTTGAAACAGCGGCTATATCTGTTTCTATTTTCTTTAATCGAGCAGCGCACATCTCAATGCCTCGTTTCGCTTTTTTGAGACGATTGAATTTTGACTCCATATTCCATGCCAGCGTGTGTGCAGGGTTGAGGGATATTGTTTGTGATTTTCCATCATTATCAGTGAGAATGACACTCTTTTGACGAGAATGTGAGTCGAGAGTATAGAGCCACTGTTGCAGAAGTTGTGCCTCTTTTCCACCGTTCTGAACGCTCTTTTCGTTGCGTATTAAATCAGCTGAAACTTTTGAGTGTAATTTTTGCAATGCAGAGAGTTGTTTTTCTATCTCTTTTTGTAAGAGTCTCTCTTTTTCACCATCCGTATTGGCAATAAATAGAGATTCATACTCTTTTGCATTCGCTGTCGCCGGCTCTATAAAATGCAACGGTTTTGTGAGTGGTTTTGGGTCTGGTCGTGATTTTTCTCGCCACACAATTTCCTGCCCTTCAACAATGGTAATTGCTGCGGCGTAGAGTGGGATTTTCAACTTGCGGTAGGGCGATTCGAACACAACCATTTTTCCATATTCTTTATCAACAGCGATAGAAATCAGGTGTTGCCCTTTCATAAATTTTCTGAGTGATTCCTCTCTATTCTCTATTGGTTGTCTCGGAAAGAGAGCGTTGCCAGAGACAGGGAATATCCAGCGGAAACAGTTGCTTATAAAAATCTGATTTATCTGGCCACCATACAGTTTCAACAGGATGCCATCTCGTGATCTGTAGATGTTTTTAATAACCGCTCCTTGAATGTTGTCATTCAAGAAAGTGGTAACTATTTCAATTTCACTCAGATGCATCGCGATTGAAAAAAGAGCTGATTCGTGCATTTCCCGAAGCGTTTCGCGCGCGATGGCGACTCCACAGCCGTAGCTCTTTTATATGTTCTTCATAGGTAACAGCAAGAGGAACAGTTTTACGAATTGCCTCCTCAAGGCTGTGTTGAGAGAGCTCTTGTTCTTTGGTGAAAGCAGTGATAAGTGCATCAATAACAACCTGTTCAATCTCCGCGCCACTAAAGTTATCAGCCTGTTCTGCAAGGGCAGAAATATCGTATTGCTCGACTGCTCTATCTCGTCGTGCAAGGTGTATTGCAAAAATCTCTTTTCTTTCATTTTTTGTTGGTAAATCGACAAAGAAAATTTCATCAAATCGTCCTTTTCTCAACAATTCTGGTGGTAATAACTTGACTTGATTTGCTGTTGCAACAAGAAAGACCGAGTCTTTCTTCTCTTGCATCCATGTCATTAACCATCCAAGAACTCTGCGAATTTCAGAACTTTCTCCCTCTTGAGAAAGTGCTTTTTCTAGCTCATCTATCCAAAGAACAATAGGGGCAAAACCTTCAACGATAGAGATAGCTTCTCGAAGAAGCTCTTCGACACTTTTCCCTTGTTTGAAAAGGTTGATAAAGTCCAATCTGACCAGTGGAAAATTCCAAATATTGGCAATTACTTTTGCAGTTAAACTCTTTCCACAACCTTGTACTCCGAGCATCAACATTCCCTTTGGCATTGGAATTCCAAATGAACGCGCCTTTTCTCCAAAGTTGTCTTGGCGACTTATAATCCACTGTTTTAGTTCAGAAAGCCCACCAATATCAGTGAGCATGCCATTCATGTGGACAACTTCTAATACCTCTGAATTTCTTAACATATTTCTTTTGTGTTCAAGAAGTGTCGGCAACAACTCTGCAGGAGGAAGTGTTTGAAATCTTTCGAGTAAACTTTCAATCTTTGAAAAAGAGAGTCCTTTAAGATTTTCAAAGATAGCCTTTTGCTCTGAATCGTCTATCGGCAGAGCATCAATAAGTGGTTTGAACTGCTCGTATCCGCTCTCCTCTTTTTCAATAATTGCATATTGCAAAACAACGCGGGGGAGTGTGATTGTCCGGCAGTAGAGTGTGATATCTGAGCTGCTCGCAAGGTGCGCCTGTACAAATTGGAGCGCCCTTTCATCATTTATAATCAGATACTCCGCATAAGGAAGAGCAATAGCTTTGTTGCTGTGAATGGTATTGATAAGTGTTGAGAAGGTCTGTTCAGGAGCATTTTGATCCCATTTGAGGGCGTGAGGATGATTTTTAGTAGAAAAAAAAGGGTCATTACAGATGATTATCTTTAACATTGTTTACCTCCTCCGGCGATAGAGATTATTTCTTCTGCAGTTGACTTCCTACTGTGCTCAAAAAGAGTAAGAGGTCGGCAGTATCATTCTTTGCAAGCTCAAGGAGCTCTCTATTCTCTATGATATATGAAATCCGTTTTAGTAATATCTTTCGTTGCTCTTCATCAATCGTCATTTTTGCCTCAAGTTTTGCCTGGGCACTACTTAAAGATTGCAGATAACTGTGCACTAATTTCAGGCGGAGATGAGCCTCTTGTTTTTTAAGACACTCCTCGTGGGCATGCATAACGGCAAACAGCTTTTGTTCTGTTTCACCCTGCTTGACATTGATTGCGCTTAACTCTGCTTTTGTTGCCACATTTTGCTTCCACTGTATTACTCCGAAAAGTATGGCAATCACCATCAGCACCGTTATAATCAGCTCTCTTTTTTTCATTTTTTCACCTCACTATCACCACACTCTCGTTTGATGAAATCTGCAACTTTTCCATAGTATTCATCTCTGTTCTTCTTCTTTCTAAAGCCGTGTCCTTCATCATCAAATACAAGGATTTCTACCTTTTTACCCGCTTTTTCCATCTTCTTTTGTAAAATATAGGCATCAGAGACAGGAACGCGAGGGTCATTTGCTCCGTGGGCGATAAAAAGTGCGCCACGAATGGTGTCAACCATATTTGTTGGAGAGATTGATTTTAAGAACTTTTTATCTTTTAGTGGGCCATATTCAATCTCTCGTAGTTTGCGCCTGTAGGCCTTTGTATTTGTCAGGAAGTTAACAAAATCAACAACACCGACACTGTCAACACCGCAGGCGTAATCGCCAGGATACTGTGCCATTGAGGCAACGCTCATAAAACCACCATAACTGCCACCCATCGCAATGAAATTGCCTGGTGATGAAATGCCCGTTGAGAGGAGCCGTTGTACAATAGCTCGTCCATCTTTCACTGAATCCATCCGTTTTTTATAGTTGTCAGCATCCATAAACTTTTGTCCATATCCTGCAGAACCACGAACATTAGGCGCAACAACAGCGTATCCTTGAGAGAGATAATATTGAAAAGTTGTTATAAAATAGGGTCTAAACTGGCTTGAAGGTCCACCGTGAAAATAGACAATTGTCTTAAACGGCTTTTTTCCTTTTTTCGGAAGATAGAGAAAATAGGGAATTGAGGTCTTATCAAATGAGATTGCCTCGTGCAATGTTGGCGAAACAAAGGTTGTAACATCTATGTCATTGTTATTTGTATAGCCAAAGCTCTCAACCTTCTCAGTTGCAAAGTCATAGAGTGCAGGGGTGTAAATTTGATTCGGTTTGTAGGAGGTATAGACAAAACCCCGAAGAGTCATATGTGATGGCTTTACAATACCTTTGGGAAGAGGAAGAAGTTTTGCCTTCCCTTTTTCATAGAGAAAACAGCTGCTATATCCTTGATTGTTAGTGCAAAAGAGTGCTTTTGCCCTTCTGTTTTTGTCAACAATAGCAGAGGTAACACCCCATTTCTTGTGGTTATAAACAGCTCTCTTTTTCCCTTTATTCCACAGTTCGAGGTATTCCAAGTCACTGTTTTCATTTGTCTTCATTAGAATTTCGTTATTCAGATATCCGATGGGAACATAACTCCTCTTCTTTGTTGCTCCTCGAATCTTTTTTGCCTTTCCATTGAAGTAGCGATAGGGAACAGTAACATTGTTTCCTTTAAAAGTGAAAAAGAGAAAATCATCAGCAGAGAGAGCGTCAGTCAGAATATTGTAGCCTTTCTTTTCAATCAGCAGAGTTTTTTGAGCACTTTTCAGATTGTATTTGAAAATATAGAAATCTTTTCCATTTACCTCGTTACTAATAAAGATAAATGTGTCATTATCAGCCCAGATTGGATTATCATAACGAATCTCTTTATCAGCCAAAAGAGGTGTTGATTGAAAAGTCTCAAGATTGATAAGATAGATATCGTACTGCTCATTTCCCCCAGAAGAGAGAAGGTATATGGCATATTTTCCATCTGGAGAGACGGTATATTCATCAACAGCATCGCCATGATTGGTAATCTGTTTTGTCGAGCCATCCT
>JAGLDR010000215.1 GCA_023145475.1 bacterium | reverse complement strand
AGGTGGAGGCTGTTTTTGATTGAGAGTGAGTCAATGAACGCTTGTGCCGATTTTGTCTCTTCACCGTCAAATGCAACCGTAACAAAGAGAAGATTGTTCTCTGATTTTTCCATTATTTTGGGGAAAAGATGACTCAGCTCCTCTTTGCACGGAGCGCACCACGATGCCCACAAGTTGAGAAGAATCCAGCTATCTTTGGTGTCAGAAAGTGTTTTATCACTTTTTGTCAGAGTCGGAAAGTGAGGAAATGGCAGTGTAACATCTATCTTTTCTATTTTTTTCGGTTGCGCTGTTGCATAGAGTTTTTTGTATGCTTCAATTCCTCGGCTGATAAATGCCGCAAATTCATCAACATCGTTGGTCATGCTGGCAAATGTCGCGAGGACGGTATCACTTTCGGCGTCTATTATTGCGTAAAAAGGGAGCGCAGCGGTGTCAAACCGTTCAATTTGCCACTCTCTTTGCTGTTCATTTATCTTATCACTTGCGTCAGTGTAGGCTGAAACGCGTACCATTTGTTCAAGCAGTGGTTGCACTCGTCTGTCAGGAAATACTGAACTTTCCATATAGCGGCAGTTGGTGCAGGTGTAGCCGGTAAAGTCGATAAAAAGTGGTTTGCCTTCCTTTTTTGCGGTCTCCACACCTCGTGGGATATCGTCTACAATCCATGAGAGGTGCATCGTGTTTTTATCTCCGTCTGAGTAGTTTGCCTCAGTCCCTGGATATATTGCTGGTGGAAGCCATCCGTCAATCCATCCGCCCATGCTGTCAGTTGATCTGATTGCGGTGGATGAGTATATCGCAAAAGCGAAAAAGAAGACGGCTGATATCATACGCATTGCGCCGACCTTTTTGATGTTTGAATCGCTGTGTGGCAGTTCAAATCCACGAAGAAGATAGTATCCTGTTGTGCCAAAAAGGGCAGCCCACAGTGTCAAAACAAATGGACGGGTGATGATGCCCCAACGCCAAATCAGATCGACATTCGAGAGAAATTTAAATGCGCCGGCAATTTCAAGGAATCCAAGCGTAACTTTGACGGCAACCATCCAATCGCCACCCTTTCCTTTGATTTTGTCTGCCCAGCTTGGAAAGAGCGCCAAAAAGAAGAATGGGATAGAGAATGCAACGCTGAAACTGAGCATTCCAACAGCGGGGAAGAACCAGTTTCCACGAGCCGCTTCAGCGATAACAACGCCGATAAATCCAACAGTGCAGGTGAAAGATATGAGGGTAAATGTCAGAGCCATCAAAAAGACGCCGATCAGCTGTTTGAAGAGTGAGCTATCATCTTTGTTCAGTGCCATCTCTTTTTTTGATGCTCCCATAATAACGGAGGTCGGCACTTGAATTTCAAAGAATCCAAAGAGGTTAAAGGCAAAAACGATAAGCAATACGGTGAGAAATATATTGAAAAATGGCGAGCTTGAGAGTGCCTGCATGCCGACAGCGCCAAAAATAAGCGATACGACAACACCGATAAAGGTAAAGGTGACAATAATGCTGCCTGCGTACATTGATGCCATCAGAAAGGCGCGGTGCAGAGAGACCTTTTGGAATTTTGAGAAGAAGCTGACGGTGATAGGAATCATCGGAAATACGCACGGTGTCAAAAGTGCGCCAAGACCAGCAAGAAAGGCAAGAATTATGAGTCCGATAAGTCCTTTGTTTTCTAATCCGCCGTCCACTTTTTTCATCTCTTGTTTGATTTCCGCACCATCAAGCGTTGGAGGAACGCTGTATTCAGAGCGAGGCGTGCCATCAAGCAGGGTGATTGCAACTGTTTTGTCTTCATGAAAGGCGAGACAATGTTTTTCGTTACAGATTTGTCCGGAAAATTTCAGTGGAATTGTTCCACCAGAAAGACACTGATAGACGCGTTTATGAGCGACCTTTGTGTCATAAAAATAGAGCTCTTTATTGAAGTTTGCATCAAACTCTTTTTGTGGCACAGGGGCAAACCAGCCACCCTCAGGAGAGAGCTGTTTATTTAGTGATACTCTGAGTGGTTTCGGACCGTTATCAATCTTTGTCATGCTGTACAGATGGTAGCCGTCGGGGATAGCAATATCAACGGTGAGTGTTCCGTATTCACCTTTTTTACAAGAGGGAATCGAATAGGTGGCATCAATCGTTGGTTTTGCATCTTTTGCAAAGAGAGATAGTGACAGTAGAATCAATGTTACAAAGAGTGTGACCTTTCTAAAACGCATAAAAAACTCCATTCAAAGATAGTAGTCTCGCTGATTATAATATAAGCAAATGTATGGCACAAGAAAAATAGCTAATTAAATTATGGCTATTTAGATTTCTTTTTGTGAAATTATGAGATTCCCAATTGTTTTTTGATTAGTTTGCATAAACCATAAGTGCAAAAGCGTCCTTAATATTAAGCGTGAGCTCCTCAAAGGTTTCTCCTTGACTAAATACGCCGGGAACTTCACGAAGTTTTCCGATATACCATCCATCGTCAATCCAATAATCTAAAGTGAAATTTCTGAGCATGTATACCTCACTGCTTTAGTTCAATAACTGTCTCTTTTATTCTCCACTTAATAGCGTTCATGTCAAGAGTGCCTCAGAAAATAATTTATTGCAGAGCAAAACGCAATAACCGCGTCTTTATTTGACAATCAAGAGAGAAATGCAATAATTCAACAAGAATGTTTTAATGGAGGTCACGATGAAAAGAATTTTATTTTCAACTATTTTGATTGTTTTGTTTGCGCTACCCTTGACTGCTTCAGGAAACTGGTCAACAGAGAAGGTAAGCGGAGAGGTCACAGTTTGTTATCAGTCAAGTTTGACAATGTATTGTGCACACTCTGAAAGTAAAAAGACAAAAGAGGTGGACCTAAAACAGTTTCTTTCAGTCTATATGCAGTTTTCTGATGATAAAATTGTAAAGAACGAGATGGTGATTCATCCCGGAATCAAGCGGCTGATTCGCTCTTCTCGTGCAGATGAAGGTTCGCGCATATTGAAGGGTGTTTTTGACTATCTGAGTCGTGAGGGAAAGAGAAAGAAAATCGTGCTTTCAACGGGAGCGACCCGAACTTCTCAAAAACTCTTTTCACCAGACGAACAAAAATCATATATTGAACTGATTCGTTGGCCAAAGTTTATCACCGTAACACTTGATGCGATAAACTGCGGAGCAAGCGAGACAATCACCTTTTCGTTGGTTATTTCTAGTTCACTCAAAAAGAGCTTCACCTTGAAAAGAGATCAAATTGCAGTGCATGTCATCAATGATAGTGGAAAACTGTTCACCGTTGGCTCAATCACAAAAGAGAGTGTTGTTCTCAAACCAGGTACTTCTCAATCATTTCCTATCTCTGTTCAGATGACGGGAGAGATGGATCCAACCTTGAATTATGAGTTGGTTCCGATTGTCAAAAAAGTGAAGATGTCTAAAAAGAAATTTTATGTTAATTGCCGGAAGAAGTAAATTATGCCATTAATGCCGTTTCGTGATGCAGAAAATCTGCTTTATAGCCACCTGAAACCAATAACAAAAACTGAAGATATTCCACTGCTTGATGCCGTTGGTCGTGTTGTTGCTGAAGATGTGAAGACTGATAGAGACTTTCCTCCATTTGATCGTGTTGCTATGGATGGGTTTGCCTGCAGATTTGCCGATATTGATGGTGCGATGACGCTGGTTGGTTCCCGTTTTGCGGGAGATGAGCTTTCTCCCACTGTGCATGCTGGTGAGTGTGTTGAAATTATGACTGGTGCGCCACTTCCGCAGGGTGCTGATTGTGTTTTTCAGATCGAAGTGAGTGAAAGTGAAGGAAATCAGGTGCGTTGCAGTCGTCCTCAGATGTTTAAAGAGTGGAGCAATGTGGCACGGAAAGGGGAAGATATCAAAAAAGGTGCGGTTATTCTCCACAAAAAGAGTGTTGTTACGCCAGCTCACACCGCTGTTGCTGCCTCTGCTGGAAAGAGTTTTTTGACTGTTTTTGTGCAGCCAAAAGTGGCAATTATAACAACGGGAAGCGAGATAGTTGAGATAGAAAATCAGCCAGAGCCGTGGCAAATTCGCAATTCAAATGCTCCGCAATTACAAGCTCTTTTTACGCACACCGCTGCTATTACAGCCGACTATGTTGGCATTGTTGAAGACACTCTTGAGGTGTTGACAAAAAAGATTGGCGAAGTTGCAAAAAAGTATGATATTATTGTTTTTACTGGTGGTGTGAGTCGTGGAAAAAAGGATTTTGTTGCTGACGCTATGAAGGAAAACAGTTTTGAAATTCTTTTCAACCGTCTTGCCATAAAACCAGGGCGACCGTTGACTGTTGCCGTCCGTGATGGTGTTACGCTTTTTGGTCTGCCTGGCAATCCTGTCTCTGTTTTTGTTACCTTTTATCTTGCTGTGCTGCCATTTCTTTATGCTTTACAGCAGACAGAGTTGAAACCTGTCATCTGTGAGGCGACACTTGTTGGCTCTAAAAAGAGACGGATGCCAACTCGTGAGGAGTATCTGCCTGTGTGGTATGAAAACGGTATTGCAACGCTTATTGAATATCATGGAAGTGGAGATTTTACCGCTGTTTCAAAGGCGAATGCTCTTCTCTCTCTTCCTGTTGGTGTCTCAGAAATTGTTGAAGGACAAAAAGTTAATGTTAGACTCATTTAATAGAGAAATCAATTACTTACGAATATCTATAACTGATAAATGTAACTATCGGTGTGGCTACTGTATGCCAGATGGTGTGCCGTCACTGTTGCACAAGGATATTCTCACATTTGAAGAGATTGAACAGGCAACACGAATCGCTGTCGAACAGTTTGGATTTGATAAAATCCGATTGACAGGTGGAGAGCCGACAATGCGCAGAGGAGTTGTTGAGTTAGTTGAAATGCTCTCGAAAATTGATGGGATTCGAGATTTTGGAATGACCACCAACGGTTCGCGATTAGTTGAGCTTGCCGCTCCATTGAAAAAGGCAGGGTTAATGCGTCTCAATATCAGCCTTGATTCTGTTGATGCTGAAGAGTACCATCGTATCACTGGAAAAGGTGATTTAGACCAGCTGTTTGCAGGGGTTGAGGCAGCGCAATCCGCTGGATTTAATGCTATTAAAATTAATTGTGTAATAGAAAAATCTCCAGACGAGCCTGCAGCACAAGGTGTTGCTGTGTGGGGTAAGAAAAAGGGATTTGATGTTCGCTATATTCGCCAGATGGACTTAGCACGAGGCAAGTTTTGGCAAGTTATTGGTGGAGATGGTGGAAACTGCCCTCAGTGTGGGCGAGTGCGGCTCTCTTCAACTGGGGATTTGTTTCCCTGTCTTTTTAGTGATATTCATTATAATATTAGAGAGTTGGGGGTTGAACAAGCGATGCGTCTTGCAATCCAGAATAAGCCAGAAAAAGGTGATGTAAGTCATCTGAAAGCATTTAATACGATTGGTGGATGATGAAAATTGCAATCAGTAGCTGCCTGCTTGGACTTCCCTGCCGATATGATGGGAAGATAGTATCAGTTTCGCTCGAGTTACAGCAGTTTCTTGCTAGTTCTCATGCTGAAATTGTCGCTTTTTGCCCTGAATTTGCCGCGTTTCACTCTTCACCTCGACCTCCTATCCGTCTTGTCGATTTGCCGGATTCTGCGAAGGAGTATCACATTGAGTTTCATGATAAACGCGCGGTTACTGATGCTCTTTACACCGAGTGTACAACTTCTGCTGAGGCGGTTAAACAGTATAATCCAGATGTTGTCATTTTAAAAGATGGCAGTCCTGTTTGTGGTTCAACAAAAGTCGATGTAAAAGGTGTGTGGAAAGAGGGGCGAGGGCTTTTTGCGCAGCTCTTATATGAAGCAGGATTTGTGATAAAAAATGAAGAGAATTTTAATGAAGATTGAAAAATGGAGAGAGTCTGAATTGCCTCACTACGCTGAAATGGAGCGTGAGATATTTGGGGAAATCACCTTTTTCTCTGCCTTTCCTCTTCCTAAACAGCGCCACTGTTTTGCCGTTGATGGCGGATATGCACTTATTGATTTTGTAGGCGATGAAGCAGAGCTATTGCAAATAGGTGTCTTGCCGTTGTTTCGCCAGCGTGGCGTTGGTAAAGTGCTTTTAGCTGAGGTTGTTCACTATCTTAACATGAAGGGCGTTTCTCGTTTTTTTCTTGAAGTGCGGGATTCAAACAGGGCTGCGTTGGCACTCTATAAATCGTATGGATTCAAACAGATTGGTAGACGAAGCGGCTATTACAGCAATCCAAAAGAAGACGCGCTGGTTTTTGCGTTGAATCTGTGAAATTGTATGATTATTGTTCTCGCATAATATAAAAACTATTTTTTCCTTTTCCTTTTCGTTGAATCAACCCTCTTTCGATAAGTTTTTTAAAGTCAAGAGCTCGTGTTGACCTCGCTCGTGCTGTCAGTGTTGCGTACTCTCGATCTCGTATTTGAGAAAATTGTTCAATATATCTCATGATTTCTTGTTCGTGTTCAAGCAGTGGTGGGATATGAGAAGGAAACTCTTTTTCCATATCTTTTTGAACTCTCATTAGTTCGTCAATAATTCCTGCGGTAAAGTATTCAAGCCACGCAGTATAATCTATCTGATGAACAAGTTCATAGTAATCGCCATACTCACCGACTGTGGTAAAGTATTTTGTGACATTTTTATTGTAATATTGTTCAAAACTGAAAAGATTGAAGGTGTTAAGTCCCATTTCAGCGAGTAAAAAAGTACTCATTAGTCGAGTGGTTCGACCATTTCCATCTGAGAATGGGTGAATAATAACGAATGCTTTGTGAAAAAGACCCGCCAATAAAACGGGGTGTACCTCACGATGAGCGTTATTCACAAATGCAACAAGCTCCTTCATCAGTTTCGGCACATCTTTGTAGTCAGGAGGAATGTAGGCAATATCTCGTGTTCGTGGGTCGTGTACGACAACATGCTCTTTTCTAAATTTTCCATTGCGGTGTTTTTCCAAGAGACCAGAGGTTACCATTTTTTGTATTTTCAAAATCAATCT
>JAGLDR010000214.1 GCA_023145475.1 bacterium | reverse complement strand
GTCATTATTGATGAAGTTCAAAGAGTTCCTGACCTGCTTTCATATATTCAAGAGATAGTTGACAATAATCAGATGAAAGGCGAGTTTATTCTTACCGGCAGTTCTCAATTTGAGTTGTCGCGAGCTATCTCTCAGTCTCTTGCGGGTCGCACAGCACTGATTAAACTTTTTCCATTTTCATATTCAGAAATTTATAATTCTGTAGAGTTTTCAACGGAGTGGGTGAATCAAATACTTTACAAAGGTTTCTATCCAAGAATTCATAGTGATGCATTGAATCCCACAGATGCGTTATCGGCATATATTGAAACTTATATTGAAAGAGATGTGAGACAGTTATACGATGTGAAAGATTTGAATCTGTTTAGGGTTTTTATAAAACTACTCGCAAGTAGAGTCGGCCAACTTCTTAACTATTCAAGTATAGCAAATGATTGTGGTATTTCATTGCCAACAGTAAAACAGTGGATTTCAATTCTTGAGCAAAGTTATATAATTTTTATTCTCCACCCTTTTCATCGCAACATGAAAAAAAGGCTTATTAAAACGCCAAAAATCTATTTTTACGATGTGGCGTTAGTCGCCTATCTTACCGGCGCAAAACAGAGCGAACATGTTGGGATATTACCCGTACGAGGTTCTCTTTTTGAGAATTTCATTGTAGCTGAAATGGTTAAAATGAGTGCACACAATAATATGAAGCACGATTTTTATTTTTTCAGAGATAAGGAGGGGAAAGAGGTGGATTTACTTATCGATAAAGGATTGAGCATGCTTCCATTGGAAATAAAATCTGCTCAAACTTTTATTATGAGATTTGTTGAAAATCTAAAGTATTTTGCCGAACTGAGCAGGTCACTTAACATCGGAAGTGTGATTTATGCTGGAGAGTCGCAAAAGAGAAGTGATTTTACTGTTTATAACTATTACGATTTCTTTAAAAGTTACCTTCTTGATGAAATTAGCTGATTCAAAATATATTGACCGACCCAAGGAAGAGCTCATTTCGATGCACTATTTGTGCGTTGGTTTGTGAAGAGATGGTGTCAGGCCTCTACATTTTGCAAAAATGTGGCGACCTGATACCGAACGCTCAACGAACCTCACCACCGCAAGCGGTCCCCCCTCTCCGATGCGGAGAGGGACGAAACGCTAGTAATTTACCCTCAAGTCAAAAAAACTCGCTTCTGTTTTTGACTTTGGGAGAAAAAACTCGTAAAATAAGAGTCTCTACTAGCGGAAGGAGGTGATAATATGTTTCAGCGGTACCTTTTAAAGCAGGTCAAAAAAGATTTGAAAAAAAAGATGGTTTTTATTGGTGGTGCTCGCCAAGTTGGAAAAACGACACTTGCCCGTTCACTCATGTCTGAGGAGGCAAGCTACCTAAATTGGGATGCTGTTGAACACCGTGAAAAGATTCTCACACACGAAATCCCTGCATCAGAGTTTCTCATTTTTGATGAAATTCACAAATACAAAGGGTGGCGAAATTTTCTGAAGGGAATATATGACTTACGAAAGGAAAAAACCAGAATTCTTGTGACAGGAAGTGCTCGACTCGATTTTTATCGGCATGGTGGAGACTCACTTCAAGGACGATATCACTATCTAAGGATGTTTCCTCTCTCGGTAGCAGAACTTGGCATAAAAACGACAAAAGATATGCGAGACTTACTGAAACTTGGAGGTTTTCCTGAACCTTTTTTTAGTTCGTCTGAGATTGATGCACGACGATGGTCAATGGAGTATAGAGAACGCCTTATTGCCGATGATCTTCTCTCTCTTGAGCAAGTTCATGATGTTGGGAAAATGGAGCTTTTAATGGTGCGCCTTCCCTCTCTTGTAGGTTCACCACTCTCTATAAACGCACTCAGAGAAGATTTGCAGGTAACGCATAAAACCGTAGCGCACTGGATAAATATTCTTGAACAGATATATGCACTATTTCGTCTTGCTCCGTTTGGGGCACCTATGATTCGAGCAGTAAAGAAAGAGCAAAAACACTATCATTTGGACTGGACGCTGATAAAAAACGAAGCTCTCCGATTTGAAAATATGGTGGCGGTTCATCTTTTTAAATGGGTTGCATTTCGGGAGGACACTCTTGGAATAGAGTGTGAACTACGATATTTTAGAGATGTCGATAAGCGAGAAGTTGACTTTATTATCATGGAAAATGGAAAACCAATCTCTTTTATTGAATGTAAGTGGAATGATGGAGATATCTCAAAATCGTTACGGTATTTGAAAACACGATTTCCCGATTGTGATGCGTTCCAAATCTCTGCAATTGGAAATAAAGATTATCTTTCGAAGGACGGTATTCGTGTTATGCCTGCAACAAAGTTCTTAGGTGACTTTATTTAACAAGAATATTTCTGAAATATTTCAATAAAAACAAACTCTGCGGTATACTAAACAGATGAATATCATTGGCGAGGTTCTGTTATGCGTAAAATTCTTTTTTTATTAGTCGTTTTTGTGATGTTATTTGCAGGATGTAGAGATACAAACGACCCTGCTTCCGACGATGATGTCAGTGATACTGCTAACTCTGTTACAGATGTAGATAGCGGCAATACTGCTGACTCTGTTTCAGATGATGATGTCGGTGACACAGGAGAAGAAGGCGTTGTAACATTGCTCGTAATTCTTTATGATTCCGAGTATGACACACGAAAGACGATGACAGTTGAAAAACAAGGAGACATTCTTATTGATGTTCATTTTGAGGATGAACCTGAAGGCAAACAAAAATTTATAGTTCTTGCCTCGCAAGATGGTTTCTATACAAAAATGTACCCGTGTGATGAAGGCGAGACCATTACTGTTTCTCTTGACAAGGTAACAACCACACTGAATACGGGGGTTGCGTTTGAATTTGGAGACCACGATGGATTTGGGTATCTAGACAATCATACTCTTATCTTCGACCCTTCTCTCTCGTGTGACACAGATGAAAATGGGCGCTATATTATCCAACTTAACAGCACGGTAGACTCTGTGCAAGCCGAGCCAGAGGGTGAGTATACCTATGTGAATCCTGGGAATGAATCCGAAATGCAGGCCTATGAAAAAGAGTACTCATCTGTTGCGGTTGATGCGACAAAAAAATATCAAGATTTTCTCATTCCGGCGTACATGCCGGTGTACAAACCAAACATCTATCTCTACCCAAAAAAGACTATTGACCTAGATGTTATACTATCATTCCCTCTCGGCGGTCATGTTACCGTATCGTCCCCAAAATATGGTGATGGATGGCATGTCACCGTCGAACCTGACGGAACAATTAACAACGACTACACATTTCTGTTTTACGAATCAGTTGTTCCTGATAGATTTCAAAGAAAACGCGGCTGGGTGGTCGCTGATAGCGATTTAGAGACTTTTTTCAGCGAAAATCTCTATAAAACAGGCCTTCGTGGGCAAGAACTGCAAGATTTTATGGATTGGTGGATGCCAAGATGGAAAGGAATGAGTAAGTATTACGCCGTCTATCCTCAATACAACAGAGAGATTGACCCACTGATTGAAATAACCTTTTCAACACCGCTTGATAACTTCATTCGCCTTTTTTATATTGTTGATGCTATAGATGACCCTGAAGATGTCGCTCTTGAAACGCCTGAAATTCCTGAATTCAAAAGAGAGGGGTTCTTTGGCGTTGAATGGGGTGTTATCGGTGGAAATATGGGCATAGATCCAACCGTAGAGACAAAGAATGCCTTGTCTCCAAACAAATTATAAAGGGACGGGGTCATTCCGATGCACTATTCGTGCGTCGGTTTGAACCCTCCCGGTCAACGAACCTCACCCACCGCAAGCGGAGAGGGATAAAACGCTCTACAAATTATCGGGTAACAAAAGGCACCCACAACCACTATCTTTTGTCTCTCCACTCGGTAATTCCGTACTCTCATCAATAGACTCGCTATCACTATCAACAAAATCCTCATCAACATCAACAAATTCATCATCACTCTCTGTGAAATCTTCGTCAGCATCAGCAGATTCATCATCACTCTCTTCAGCAAAGAGATAGAGTGTCGATTCCGCAGCGTCACTGATAACAATCACCTCGCCCGCAAAAGTTACTTCAGAGCCATACGAACTTCGGTATGGACCAATCCAGCCGGTATAAGAGCCCCA
>JAGLDR010000213.1 GCA_023145475.1 bacterium | reverse complement strand
GATGAGGCGATTTCCTTTAAAAACGACGCAGGATTGAAGATTTTCTCCAACAAGACGGAGTGCTCTTTTGCGCTTGCAAAAATAGATGAGTTTAGTATAGATGAACGGAAAATCGGGCGCCGATTAACCTCCTTTATTAATGAAAAGATGGGTGAATCTGCCATCAGTGACAAGTCAGAAAAGTCGATGTTGCAGCAACAGGCTCGTGGAATGTCTCGGCAAGAGATGTTGACCACTTTCAAGGTGTATGGAAGGACTGGAAAGATTCATGATAAAAGTCTCTTTCTCTGGCGTGCTGTCGGATTTTTGAAGCTCCATCCAGAGATGATTAAGGATCTCTTTCCTCTGTTTGAAGATAGTGCAACTAGCTCAGAAGGTCGTATGCTCATTTTTGGTCTGCTCGCCTCTGTTGAAAGCAGTGAAGCGCAAGCAGCGATGTTAAAACTTCTTGGTAGTGAGACGGCTTTGAATGATTCTCACTATCCTCTGATGTATCAACATTTGACACTGCTTAAAAAACCTGACGCAGCGGTTGTAGCCAAAATTGAGGAGACCTATAACAACGAAAAAGATGAAGGTGATTTCAAAGAAGAGGCGGCTCTTTCACTTGGAGCTGTTGCTTATAATTTAAGAAACAACAATCAAGCTGAAGCGGCTGACAGGCTTAATGAAAAACTGGTGTCGGATTTAAAGAGTGCGACGACAAACAAAGACAAAGAGACGATGCTTGATGCGCTTGGAAACTCTGGTGACAACGACAATTTTGATGAGGTTTCTGGATACGCTGATGCCTCCAATTCTCCACAAGTCCGCGCTTCCGCATTGAATGCACTTCGCCGAACAGATTCAAAAGAGGCGACAAGTTTGCTGATTGATATGGTTGAGGATAGCGAGCCGCTTGTGAAAAAACAGGCGATGAATAGTCTCGCACATCATGAATTAGACGACGATTCACTTGCAGAGTTGGAACAGAAGATAATAAACGGTTCTTTCAGTGGTTCTGAGTACTTAGACCTGCTTAATCTTCTGTCTCGATTTCAGAAAAGCAGTCCTCAGGCAGTGAAAAATATACTAGAAGCCTTTTTAGCAAAAGGGATAAATGATCCGCATGTAGTGATGCGTGCAAAAAGTTTGCTTGACTCAGTCAATAAAAGATTGCAGGGAGAAATATGATGAAAAAACTACTTTTTATCTTCATTATTGTGTCATTTTTGCCATTGATGGCATTTGATTTCGATGGCGATGGACTTGATGATGTGTGGGAGATTCGCCACTTTGGAAATATTATTGACCAGGATGGGTGGGGTGATCCAGATTATGACCATCTTAACAATAAAGATGAGGTTATTGCGGGAACAGATCCTAACAATCCCGATTGCGATAACGATGATCTTAAAGACGGTCATGAGGTTAATACCTATCATACAGATCCATTTGATAAAGATAGTGATGGTGATGGTTTGAAAGATGGCGAAGAGGTTCACATCTATCACACCGATCCCAACGATACAGACAGTGACGATGATGGCCTAGACGATCTGTTTGAAGTTGAAAATGGTATAAACCCCAACAGTACAGACAGTGATGGCGACACACTAAATGACTACGAAGAGGTGAAGAGCTATCTCACCGACCCGATGAAAGAGGACACTGATGGTGACACACTGCGAGATGACTTTGAGCTTGCGAACGGAACAGATCCACTCAAAGCTGATACCGATGATGACAGCCACAATGACAATGTTGATAATTGTCAGGTAACTTATAATCCGTCACAGCAAGATAGTGATGGGGATTTGCTTGGAAATGAGTGTGATAACTGTCCATTTATCTCAAATGCGTCACAGGAAGATTTAGACACCGATGGATTTGGTACTCAGTGTGATAACTGTGCGGCGATTTATAATCCTGCTCAAACAGATTGGGATGATGATATGGTCGGTGACCTCTGTGATAACTGCCCATCGCTTGCAAATAACACACAGGATGATGACGATTTAGATTTTAATGGTGATATCTGTGATTTGTGCGAAGGATTTGATGACAATATTGATGTTGATGAAAATGGAATTCCTGATAGTTGTGATGTTTCAGGCGTTGTTGCTGGGAGTGGACAGGCTATTGACCTTTCTGGAGTAAGCGACTGTCTGATTGCCAATGGCCCCAATGTTGGAAGCGGTGATTTTACCGTTGAAGTGTGGTATCGTCCTCAAAATCAAAATGATAAGGCAATTATTGCAGCGCAGGGGATGGCAAACTATGGCGATAAAGGGTGGCTCATTGAAATAAACAGTCCAACAAGAGGCGATGTTCGTTTTGTCACTTCAGTTGGCGAAGTTGGAAATGGTGAACTGAATGCAGAACTCGGCGCTATAGGCGGGTCTTGGCATCATATCGCTGTTTCGGTCGGTCGTTCAAATGCCGGTTCTAACGCAAAACTTTACTTTGATGGAAAAGTGGTTGCCTCAGGAAATATTAGAACGGGAGATATCGGTAACACTCACCTTACTCTTGGTTGTACAAAGGGAAGTCCACTCTATTATGATGGGAAAATTGATGGATTTAAGATGTGGGATGAGGCACGAACTGAAGAGCAGATAGAAAAAGATAGATTTACATTATCATATGAACCCACTGAACATATGACGGTCTCTTATCTGTTTGATCTTTCAGCGGGAAGAATTTTTCGGGATTATAGCGGTCACAAACGGACGGCACTCTTTTTTAATGCAGATGGCGATTCTTCAGGCGCTGTGGATTATAGTGGCGCACATGCGGTGAGACATACCGATGAAGATGTTCCATTGACGATTGATGCAGGATATTCAACACGAGGGCCTGTTTCGATTATTCCTACGGCGGGTTATCCGCCTAACGATGGTGAGATTGTTGATAACGGTGACAACACCTATACCTACACTAATGATCTTGATAGTCCCGCAAATGATCAATTTTCTATTGATGTTGATGATGGCACAGATATGACAACATATACCTTTAGAATCGTAAGTGAGGCGGTTAATGATGGTCCAAAATCGGGCGCAAACATCTATTCAACCGATGAGAACACCCCAATAAAGATGTGGTCTCCTGGTCCAACGCTGCTAACTGATGATTGGGATCCTGAAGGAAATCTTTTTACACTCTCCTATTTTGATCCCTCTTCAGAGCATAACGCCAATGTTATAGTGTTGTTTGATGGCTCTTTCACCTATGATCCCTCGGTTTCAATTAGGTTGGCGTCGCTCGGAACAGGCGATAGTATCACGGATACCTTTCACTACATGTTGACTGATGCAGAGGCAAATAGTCGGATGATTCCTGTAACAATTACGGTGAACGGAATCAATGATGCGCCAATCGCGATGAGTGATACGGTCGATTTGAAAGGTTTGCGAAAGGGCAGAGTGGATGTGCTTGCAAACGATATTGATATCGACAGTTCGACACTGACCATTGAAATTATAACAGAGCCACTCTATGGAACGCTTACCGTTGTCGATGCCGGAAAGGTAGATATTACCATGACAGGCGACTATTACGGTGAAGATGAGTTTTATTATCGCGCGTATGATGGTGAAGATTATTCTAAAACTGTCCGAGTTGTAATTTTGGCTTCAAAAATGAGAGGTTCTTCCGCCTGTTCTTCCTCTGATACCTGCCTTTCAGGGTTTTGTGTTGATGGTCTCTGTTGTAATTCTGCGTGTGGCGATGGAGCTGAAGACTGTATGGCATGTAGTATTTTGTCGGGTGGAACGCAAGACGGAGTCTGTACTCCTGTAGCAGAAAACGCAGTTATGTGTCGTGCAGCAAAAGATGTCTGTGACGCGGTTGAGATGTGTGATGGTTTTTCAACAGAGTGCCCAGAAGATGATGCGGCACCGATTGGCAAACCGTGTGATGATGCTCTCTTCTGTAATGGTCAAGATAGCTGTGATGGTCGTGGTGTGTGTGGACACGCTGGTGATCCGTGTATTGAAAACCAAGAGTGTTCTAATATCTGTAATGACGCTGATGACACCTGTATTGTGGCTGATGGCACGGAGTGTGATGACGCGCTTGCATGGACAGAAAACACCTCCTGTCTTGATGGAGCGTGCGTTGGAACAGAGACCGACGGCAGTTGCCTGGCTCCATACGAGTTGGCTGACTTTCCTTTCACCGTGAAAAGCACCATTCAAGGACATGA
>JAGLDR010000212.1 GCA_023145475.1 bacterium | reverse complement strand
CATATCAGGCGGAAACTCCAGATACCCCGCCCTTCAATGAAGAACGGGCAGTCTTTGTAACACTGACAATTGGTGGCGAACTGCGTGGCTGCATCGGACAGATGATTGCAACAGAGCCTCTCTATCAGGCGGTTATTCGTATGGCACACAGTGCTGCATTTCACGACACACGATTTGGCCCACTCTCCCTTGAAGAGTTGCAAAAAGTGAAGATTGAAATCTCTATTTTAACGCCGATGAAACGGGTGAATAGTTGGGAAGATATAGTGATGGAACGCGACGGAGTTCATGTTTCACAGGGATATCACAGTGGCGTTTTTCTTCCACAGGTTGCGAGAGATACCGGATGGGACAAAGAGACATTTTTACGCCATCTGTGTTCAGGTAAAGCGGGACTTCCCGCAGATGCGTATAAAGATCGAAAAACAGAAATCAAAGTCTTTCAAGTGTATGAATTTTCTGAGTAACGAAGGAGGTTAAAGAGTGGTGGAGCTGGTCGGTCTCGAACCGGCGACCTCTTGAATGCCATTCAAGCACTCTCCCAACTGAGCTACAGCCCCACCGCAGATGTCCAGAGAATGGACAAGCGAAAGATATTCAAATTTATATAATTGTCAATTTTTGGAAAAAAGAACGCTTCCATCACCTTCATCTTGACAAGTGAGAAGGGACGATTACTATTATGTCGGCAGATGAATTTTTGAGGGATACTGTCGTGAGAAAGATGTTAAAGTCGAAAATACACCGTGCAACCATTACGGATGCCAACATTAACTATGAAGGTAGTATCACTATCGACAAAGAGTTGATGGACCTTGCGGACCTATTAGCGTATGAATTTGTAGATATATGGGATGTAACAAACGGAAATCGGTTTAGTACATACATTATTGAAGGTGCGTCAGGAAGCAGAGATATCTGTATAAACGGTGCTGCGGCACGACTCGTTGCCCCTGGCGATATGGTTATTATTGCAAGTTCACATTTTGTTGCCGATGAAAAGTGTGACGCACTACAACCAAAATTGGTTTTTGTTGATAAGGCGAATAATCCTGTATAAAAGTGAGGCTGTATGACAAATAATAGAGTACACAAAAGAACAAGCGTTGAGCTTAAAATTGCATTGCAAGAAGATGGTGATGATATATCTATCAACTTCTCTGTAATTGATATCAGTGAGGGTGGTCTTTTTGTACGCTCAAATATTTTGTGGGAGCCAGGACAAATTTTCTTTCTGAAATTCACTCTTCCCAATTCCGATGAGGAGATTGCTGTCAAAGGTGAAGTTGCCCGCTCTGAAGATAAATACTTTCTCTTCATTACTGAAGATCAGCAAGATCCAATTCCTGGTATGGGTCTGAAATTTGTTGATTTATCTGAGCATGATAAAGAGCAAATCAAAGCATTTATCTCTCAAGCCTAAGCTGTATTCGCCTATTCAATGATTTATTTGTTACTCACTTTTTCAAGATAATAGACAACTAAAAAGCCCACTATCATCAAAGCAATGACCACAAAAAATGCTGTGTTAATATGTGATGGAAGAACATTTGATTCAGAAATCACATGCACTTTTTCACGAATCATTTTGGTAACCACATCTCCCTTCCATGGCCAAATACGGCGCATTGAACCGCCCATAAGTCCTGTAAGAAACGCAAGCGTTACTGTATGATATTTGCTGAGTAACCATTTGAGAAATCGTGCGAAAAGGGTAATGCCGAAAAAGGCTCCAATAAGAAAAACAAAGATAATAAGCAAACTGCTATCACCTGATGATGCGTGGCCAAACGGATTTTTTAACGCACCTGTGATAAACTCATATTTTCCCATAATAAGCAGTAAGAATGCACCACTAATGCCTGGCAAAATCATTGCACAGATAGCTATAAATCCTGAAAACATAATAAAAATCAGCGATGTTGGAGTCTCAACAGGAATAAGACCAACAATCAACCACGCTGAAACAGCACCAAGAATCCCTGAAACAATTGATTTTGGATTCCACTTCACCTGCCTACCAATGACCACAATAGAGGCAGCAATCATCCCAAAAAAGAGGCCGAAAGTATAGCTCTCATGGGTCGTTAACAGATAGTGCATTATGCGAGCAAGCGAAATAATTGCAACCGCAATTCCTGAGAGTAACGCAGCAAGGAATCGAATGTGAACACCAGCAATAGCCGCCGATATTTCACCCTTTAAAAGGTGTTTAACCGTCTGCATATCAATCGAGCGAATTGCCTCAAGCAACTGCTCATAAATACCAGTAATCAATGCCATCGTTCCACCAGAAACGCCCGGAATAATATCGGCCCCACCCATTGTAAGTCCCTTTAAAAAGAGGATGAATGCCTCTTTCCACGACTTTGGTCCAGGTGATGCCATAAAAGCTTGTTTAAAATTCATTGCTTCCTCATAAATAGGGGTAACTTTTCCACTCGTTATCTACTTTCATCTCTTTCAGATATCCTCTTTTTCGAAGAAGTCAGGGGTCAACTTTGCAAGCAAATCTGGCCTTCTCTCTGCCGTCAATTTCAGACTATTTTTGAGTCTCCACGCTTCAATCTTCGCGTGATTTCCACCAAGCAGCACTTTTGGAACTTTCAATCCCTGCCATTCTCGTGGCATTGTGTAGTGGTTATGCTCAAGAAGAGGACGAGAAAAAGATTCATTTTCTATCGATTCTTCATTGCCAAGAACACCCGGTATCAGTCGCACCACCGCATCAATAACTATCGCTGCTGCCGGCTCACCACCTGTTAGCACAAAATCGCCAACAGAGAGCTCTTCAGCGCCAGTAATCTCTAAAAATCGCTGGTCAATACCTTCATAATGCCCTGCTAGCAGGACTATCTGATCATAGTGAGATAACTCTTGTGCAAGTGGTTGCGTAAAAACAGTTCCGCGTGGCGATAGATAGAAAAAACGGCGTTTTTCACCGATTTTTGGGATTGATTCATACGCCGCAAGCAGAACTTCGGGCTTCATAACAAGCCCTGCACCACCACCATAAGGCGAGTCATCAACCTGCCTGCGATTGCCAAGTCCAAAATCACGAATGTTGGTAAAATGCCACTCTGCAAGCCCTTTCTCTTCTGCTCTTTTCATCATACTTATAGAGAAAGGAGATTGAAAATACTCAGGAAAAAGTGTTAAAACATCAATTCTCAAGAGGTGCTCCATTCAGAAGAACGACTCTTCCGTTTTCTATAGAAATAAAGGAATCCGTCACAGGAATTCGCCACTCATCTTCACCATTTGTAACAACTAAAATCGGATATACAGGTGTCTGCTGCCACGCTGAAATCACCCCAATTTTCTTGTTGTTAAAATAGACATCTTTCCCTTGCAAGCCGTCAACACCATCAACCGGTATGCAGCTCTTTGGAATAACAAACTCTTCGCCAACAAGATATTCTGCCTCAGCTCGACAGGTAACCTCTCGAAAAAGCACATGAAATCCTTTTGAAACTGACGCTATAGAGGTAATGTGAAAAGGTGTGCCAAATCTGTCAAGATAGAGGACATTTTCTGAAAGCAAAAAATCTCCATCTTGCACAAGAGAGCGCATAAGAAGCGTTCCATCCCGCTTTATTACTCTTGTAGCCCGAAGTACTGGAATCAGAGAATCTTTTTCCGTTGACACGGGACTACTCTAACTATTTAGCTACTGTACGCTGCTTTCTAACCAGACTCAAAACTGTGTCTGACATCTGTGCGCCATCTTTCATCCACTTATCAAGCTTCAACTGATCAATAACGATTTCAGCAGGATCAACATTTGGGTTGTAGTGACCAATTTTGTCCAAAAAAGCGCCATCACGACGATTTCTTTTGTCCATTACAACAATACGATAAAAAGGTTTCTTCTTTGCGCCACTGCGAGTTAATCTAATTGCAACACTCATCCATTATCTCCCGATAAACTAGGTTTATAGCCCCGCCCCTTTGAACTTTTTCATAAAGGAACCAAGGCCTAACTTATTAATCTTCTTCATCATCTTCTTCATTTCAAGATACTGCTTCATAAACTGATTAATATCTTGTACTTTTGTTCCGCTTCCATTGGCAATCCGTCTTCTCCGAGAGGCATTCAAAATCTCTGGTGCCCGTCGCTCCTTGCCTGTCATAGAGCTTATAATCGCTTCTATTCTGCGCAACTCTTTCTCAAAATCAACTTTGCCCTTCATTTTTTTCATCTGCTTGCCCATTCCAGGAATCATAGAGAGCATATCTTCCATCGGGCCCATATTTTTCATCATCTTCATTTGAGCCAAGAAATCTTCAAGGTCAAACTTGTTTTTTTGCATCTTTTTAGCGAGTCGTTGAGCTTCATCTTGATCGATATTCTTCTGAGCTTTTTCGACCAAACTCATGACATCGCCCATTCCAATAATACGGCTTACAATGCGATCTGGGTGAAACAGTTCAAATGCATCAATCTTTTCGCCAACACCGATAAATTTAACAGGCGCTCCCGTAACATTGTGGATTGAAAGAGCAGCACCACCACGAGCGTCACCATCCATTTTTGTCAGAATAACACCGGTAATCGTCAATCGATTATGAAACTCTTTTGCAACAGTTACCGCATCTTGTCCCGTCATAGCATCAGCAACAAAAAGCACTTCAGCAGGAGATGAAACCTCACGAATTTTACTAATTTCGTTCATCAGCGCTTCATCAACTTGCATACGGCCAGCGGTATCTATAATAACAGTATCGAGTCCATTCTTTCGTGCATATTCAATACTATTTGCAGTAATATCAACAGGATCATCAGATGGATTTGTCGGATAGACATCAACATCAATCGAGCGGGCAAGTGTATTGAGCTGTTCAATCGCAGCTGGGCGGTAAACATCAGCAGGAACAAGCAAAACCCGACGCTTCATATCGTTTTTCAGCAGAAGAGCCAACTTTGCAGCTGAGGTTGTTTTTCCACTTCCCTGAAGGCCAGCCATCAAGATAACTGCCGGTGGTTTCACACTAAAATTGAGTGAATGATCACCTTCGCCAAGTGTTTTAATCAGCTCGTCATGAAAAATCTTAACAAACTGCTGACCTGGTGTGATACTTTTCATCACTTCGGCACCAACGGCACGCTCTTTTATGCGCGCAACCAGCTCTTTTACCACTCTAAAATTAACATCTGCCTCTAAAAGACTGAGCTTAATTTCACGGACTGCCTCTGCGATATTATCTTCAGATAGCTTACCCCGCCCGCGTAGATTGCGGAAAGTAGATTCAAGTTTTTCGGTCAACTGGTCAAACATTGTGCTCCTCAGCAAAAAAGCGCGACAATTATATGGGGATAGCCACTCAAGTCAAGGAATCGAAATGGAACAAACATTTTATAAAACAAAAACAATTACTTACAAGGGATTTGGATTGCTATCTCATCTGCCGATTCTGCTTTTAATCGCCCATTTAAATTTGACACTATCTTTGAAGTTGCAAGAAATTCAATCACAAGTAAACTTTATGTTCAGGAGTGAAACTCCGTTGTCTAACAGCGTGGGGTGTAAGCCCTACGAGAGTAAGAGGTGAAAACAAGATGATAAAAAGATTTCTGATGGTAGTTATGCTGTTCACGACACTCAGTCTGATGGCAGACAGTTCATATTACGATTTCAACGGCAAAAAAGTTGTCTTGCAGCAGCGTTTTGAGTTGATTGCGTTGCATGGTGGAACGGTCGGCGAAAGTGTGATGGACTCCCTTTCTACATTCAAAGGAAGACTCTCAATCAACAGAGTTTCGTCTGTTACGAACTATAAAGATTGGAAATATCTTGCCGACAAATTAGCCACTTTTGGCGTTTCAGCGTGGCCTGTTGTGATAGATAACGCCGGAAACCAGATGATACTTGACGGCACGATTGGCATTGAATTTAACAAAGGAATATCTGAGTTACAGCAGAGAGATATAGTCGAGAAACTCTCACTAGAAATTATTGAAATAGACGCTCTCAACCCACATTTTTTGATGGTGGCAGTGCAAATGGGAGCTGACCCATTTGCCATTTCACGGACACTTTTTGAACAAGGATTTGTCAGGTGGGCGCAACCCAACTGGTTTTCAAAATATGTCTCAAAAGCGGCTCCAAATGATCCGTACTATCCAAATCAGTGGCATCTTGACCAAATCGCAGCCGAAAGTGCGTGGGATTTTGAAACAGGCGATAGCAGCGTAAAAATTGCAATCGTTGACAGTGGTGTGGAGACAGACCACCCCGATTTGATTGTAACAACAGGATATGACTACCTTGATGGCGACTCAAATCCAAATCCCGATACCGCCCACGATGATCACTATGGCGTTCCTCACGGAACATCGGTGGCTGGAATTGCGGCATCACGGACGAACAACTCGCTCGGTGTGGCTGGTGTCTGTCAAAATTGTACCATTATTCCCATTCGTCTTATCGGTGGCTACATCTCTTCATACACTCTGAGAAACGCATTGAAATACGCCGTTGATCAAGGCGCGTGGGTTGTCAACAACAGCTGGGGCCCGAGTAATTCAAGTTGTAATAATATCTCAGCAAACAGCTTTCAAGCCTCCGCAGTTGAATATGGAAAAACTGATGGAAGAGGTGGAAAAGGAACGATAATGGTGTGGGCTGCAGGCAACGACAGCTGCGACACTAGCACCGATGGCGACTTGAAAAACAACGATATTGTCGTTGTCTCCGCGCTGACTTCATACGGCAGTTTTGCCAGCTATTCAAACTATGGAGATGAGGTTGATGTATCTGCTGGAGCGGCAAGCTATACCACAGATATTGTTGGTGCATATGGATATAACTACCAGTCAGGTGGCAGCGATGGCGATGGGCTTTCTAATCTGGATTACACCTCTGTTTTCAGTGGAACTTCTGCCGCTGCTCCTGTTGTTTCTGGCGCAATTGCTCTAATGCTTTCGGCAAATCCTGAGCTCACCTTTTCTGGAGCTTTGAACTGTCTTAAATCAACCGCAAAAAAGATTACAAAATATTGTTCAAAAGGTGGCTGGACCACCCAAAGTGATATCTATCTTGAATCGGGCTCAAAAGAGCACAGCCCCTGCTTTGGCTTTGGCCGAGTTGATGTCAATTTGATGGTTCAAGGCGCTATAAACGGCACCTGCGGCACCTGCGTTAAAATTGCTGATGTTGATCTCTGTTATGGAGCGGGATCAGGTGTTGATGATGACTGCGAAGGCGGCATTGATGACAACTGCACAAGTGGCGGCAACGGAAAGGCAGGCGACGCATGCGATGCAAACTCTGAATGCGCAAATACCGGCAGCGATTTTTTCTGTAAAACGGCGTGGCAAGATGGCTACTGCTCAGGAAATTGCTCTTCAGATGGTGACTGTTACGGCTCTGGAGTCTCAGTCTGCCGAGATAGTGAATGCCGAAAAACATGCGTGAGCAGCAGCGGACTTCGAGATGGATATAAGTGCGAAGGCGGCATCGTTATTCCTGGGATTCCTGTCTACGAACCATACTGTGGCGATAGTGTAGTTGAAGGAGATGAAGAGTGCGACGATGGCAACAAAGTCTCTGGCGATGGGTGCAATTTTGTCTGTCAAAAAGAGCCAGAATGTGAAGATGGTACAATGGAATGCCGATATACCGCACTTTTTTGGTGCAACGGCGGGTTTTGGGAAATCGTCCGAGATTGTGTAGATGAAGGAAAATTCTGTGAGACAAATGCCTTCACCTCATACTGCGAAACACCCGGCATCTGCGGAAACAGTACGAAAGAGAGTGGGGAAGAGTGCGATGACGGAAACACCGTAACCGAGCAGTGTTCCTACGGTAAAACTGAGTGCATCGTCTGTGCCTC
>JAGLDR010000211.1 GCA_023145475.1 bacterium | reverse complement strand
TTCGGGTTGTTATTAGCTTTATTGTGCTTGCTCCACTCGGGTTGCTCCTTGGGCAATTCTTTCCGATAGGGCTTACTTTGGTTGGCGAAAAAGATGCTTCGTTTATTCCGTGGGCGTACGCAACAAATGGGATGGCTGGTGTTGTCAGCTCTATTGTTTCTATCATTTTAGCGATGCTGTTTGGTTTTACTTTTGTTTTAACGATGGCGGCTTTCTGCTATTTTATTGCTGCTGTTGCCTTTTATTCATTTTCACAGCGACATGGGTAATCCTGCCACTCTTCTTATTTTGTCGGGATTTGATCCGACAACGGGAGCAGGCCTTACGCGAGATGTTCTAACTGCTCGTGACTGTGGCGTCTATCCTCTCTCTGTTCCGACAACACTGACTATTCAAAATAGCGCGCGCTTTCTCTCTGCTACACCTGTTGCAACGAGCTATCTTGAAAAATCAGTCGCACTTCTGTTTGAAGAATTCTCACCGAAAATCTGTAAAATCGGCCTCATTCCAACAGAGAGTGAAGAGTATATAAACAGTGTTGCGCAGATTATAAACAGCTATAAACTCACTGCGGTTATTGATCCAATCATTAAACCAACCATGGCATCAGACAGGTCAGAGATAAGTAGTAAGTATTTGACTTTATTGAGAAATTCAATTGTCACGCCAAATAGAAAAGAGACAGACCTGTTGCTGAAACACCTTCGCGCCGACATTCCAGATGACGACGCTGCATGCGCACTGAAACTTTCAACACTCCTTAACGCTGTCGTTGTCCTGACCAACGGAAAAAAAGGCGTTACCCTCTGTAATCTGAATGGAGAAATCACACATTTCCCGGTTAAAAATCTTGGGCTTACACGGGAAGTACACGGGACGGGATGCACTTTTTCAACGGCGATTGCCTCTTTTCTTGCGAAAGACTTTTCACTGACTGATGCAGTAAAAGAAGCGGTTGATTATGTTGATGGGCTTCTTGAAGGTAGGATTGTTTGGGGGGGGAGTAGTCAGGATTATTTGTAAAGCTACAAAGATGTTATCCCTCTGGGATTCAATTCATTATTAGTTTACTCGGAGACTCAATCACATTAGAGTCTTAAGGTTGATCAATTTCAGTTGCATTCCACTCTGATTTAGGGTAAGGTCAAAACATAGATTTTTTAGAGATTCTGTAATGATGAGACCGAAACCAAACAGGCAAAACAGATGAAGCACACTGTCGCACTTACTCTCTTTCTTATTGCTGAAACAATCGTCCTTTTCTATGCTGTTTCACTCTGGTTTATCCCCATTTTAATCTATCTTGCACTGGTTTTATGGGCATCATTCTCAATCTGCTCTCAATTCTTCACGCCGACAATTTGTAAAAACAAAAACGATGGAATTGTACTCTCATTTGATGATGGACCGCATGAAATATATACAGAAAAGATTTTAAAGATACTGAAAAAACATAATATTCACGCCCTCTTTTTTGTCGTCGGAAAAGAGGTGGAAAAACGGCCTGAGATTCTACAAAAGATCGTCGACGGTGGACACACAATTGGCATTCATACCTTTTCTCACTCTCCCTTCTTTGCCTTTTTCTCAGCAAAAAAAATGCAGCGAGAAATCAGTGAAGCCATTGACCTGATTGATAAAACATGTGGAGTCAGGCCATCTATTTTCAGGCCGCCAGCGGGAGTTACCAATCCTCCGCTTGCAAAAACACTCCGCATACTCAACTTGACCACCATTGGATGGAGCTTCCGCTCTTTTGACACGCTTTTTTCAAACAGAACCACACTGCTTAATCGTCTGATAAAAGGGACAAAACCTG
>JAGLDR010000210.1 GCA_023145475.1 bacterium | reverse complement strand
TGGTTATTATCAAAGATGAGGATGGCAATATTTTGATTTGTTCTCTAAATAGTGTGGATGAAATGGGACTGAAGTCTGCCGCGAGAAGTGTTTGAGGAACGGAGTGGAGCAGCGATGAAAATGGTGAAAAAGCACCTTTTTTGAAGTGCAGAAGTCGCGCAGAACTTGCTAAATCTGCGACTACCATCATCTTTTTGTTTTGCGTCCAAAAGTTGTTCCACTGCTCTATCTTTTCTATCTGAATTTCGCGAGGAAGCACAAATTGTGCTGGAGAAACGAAGCTCGTAATCATCTTCTTCTTTTTGAATTTTTCTAACAGAGCGACTGTTTTGTAGCTTTTCAGAAGTGCTCTTTCTGGACTCTCTCCTGCAGAGGCAAAGTAGATAGAGTCATCACTATTTCCAACAATTGAATTGAAAAGTTGTTCAGAATGTTCTAATGCCGGTGAGGTGTATTTCATCTGATTTAGATCGTCATCAAAGCCAGTCTTCGAGCTAAAAAAGCCCAGAAATGCAGTGAGGAGAATGACAATCGTGATTTTGATGCTTATTGGAATATGAAATGTAGTCAATCGGTGAGATGGTTTGGGCAAGGCGACTACTTTTTTTGAGGGCGGAAGAATGGCCAAGATGTGAGGCATCACAACAAGAGTGAAAATGGCAGAAATAGCGACGCTGAGGGCGGAAAAAAGAGCAAGATCGTGCAAAACATGAAGCGAAACAGAAAAGAGCGATAAAAAGGCGAGTATTGTGGTTAAAGCACCAGTAATAATCGGTTTTACAACCTCTTTGAGTGCCTCTGTTATCGAGTGAGAAGAGAGGTAGTGCGTATAGAGATGAATGGCATAATCAACGGTTATCCCTAACATCATCGAGCCGATCCCAAGAGCGATAGCGGAGAGAGGATGACCAGCGATGGAAAAAATGGCAATCGCACTGATTCCACCAGAGAGAGCAGGGAGCAAGATGATAAGAATTGAATATGTCTTCCTGAAAAAGAGTGCTGTTAATAACATCAGAAGAGTCAAAGTGATAGAGAGGCTGAGAGTGATATCTTTTTTGGCTATTTTTGCATTTTCATCGGCAATCACCACCGGTCCAAAGAGGGATACAGCTATCTCTTTTTGTCTGACCTGGTCAATTGTTTTTCGAACAAACGCTAACATATCTGCATTTTTACTTGTCTCGTTTGATGAGCCATTGAGAGTAATGAACATAATAAGGTGTCTGTCATCATCAGAGAGAAAAAAACCATTTTTGAGATGTATATTTCCACTCTTTTGAAGGTGTGAAAATTTTTGCATAGCGAGAGGCGTTATGTCGAGTGGGTCTCGGAAGAGGGACTCTTTAATGGCAAAGCCTGCCGGCGTCAGAAGTTGCCTATATTTCTGTTCAAGCCGGTTTTTAATCGCAACGGTTGTGGTCTCTTTTGTGACAGCTTTGTAGTCATCTTCATCAAGGTAGAGATAGGGGTGAAGAGCGACAAAATCGAAGACCTTTTTCATCGTCTGTTGATCAACGGTATAGAGAATATCTTTGATTGTGTCAGGTTGCAGTTTTTTAAGCTCTTCTGCTATTTTTGTGGCAGCACCACTCATCTGTTTGAAAGAGTTGTCGTCACCATTTTCATTGCTGATGATGACAAACATTTTATTTTCAATGTTGAGAGATTTCAGTGCTTTTTGCTGTTTTTCTGAACTGTTTGAAGTCGCTTTTGCGATATCTTCGTTTAATCCAATCTGGACGGCAAAAAAGAGAGAGACAACCATAAAAAGAGCCGTGCCAATAAAGAGCTGTTTTCGTCTTGTCTCAAAAAAAGAGTAGAGAAAGAGAATGAATTTAGCCACTGTTGCGCCTCTCAACCATAATTACCGTAATTATGTTGCTCTGTTTGTACCTGTTTGCGTCAGCGGTGTCAATTCTTTGATGAATTTGACACTATGCGCATAGTGTGTATAATGTGTCTGATGTGTTCAGTGTGTTTCATGGAGGCGTTGCGATGAAAAGTAGACATAATTTAACAATTGACAATGAGATTTGGAATGCCCTCCGACTGATTGCCGATGTTCAAAAAAGAGGCAGTGTTAGCGCGGTGATTGAAGGGCTCGTGAAATCCTATATCGCGAGTAATAAAATTACTCCTATCTATTTTAAAATTATGGCGTCCACCGATTTTTGTGACGATAAAGAGAATAGAGAGATTATAGAATCACTTGATTCTCTGAAAGAAGACGATCTGCATATCGAGAGCGAGATCGAGTTTGAAGTATAAACTTCAATTCACCAAAAAAGCGCATAAAGCTCTTCACTCCTGCCACTCTTCGCAACAAGAACGGGTGATTTCTGGGTTAAAGAATCTTGTGAGATTTTATAACGGAAACAGTGAGGCTATCCAGCCGGATATAAAGAAAATAAAGGGGAAGTATAAGGGATTGCTTCGTCTGCGAGTAGGGACATTCAGAATTATTTTGAAAATTGAGCATAACAAATTGGTCGTCCTCGTACTGGATATTGACGACAGAAAGAGTGTTTACCGTAAGATGTAATATGAGGGAATTCGTAGGGGCAGACCCGTGTGTCTGCCCTTATCTATTTCCCTTCTTCTTCGCAATCAAAAGCGGAAACGCAACCGCAAACGCCACAATCCCCGCACCAAGCGCAACAACCAAACTCCCAACCACAAAGGTGAGAAAATCTTGCGTAACCGTGAGTGGTGTGATGGTTTCAAGCGTGATTTGAGAGCCAGTTATGGCGTGTCCAACTTTGTATCCAGCGTATATAATAAAGGGAATAAACGGTGGAATTGAGATGTTAGAAAAGGTGAAAGAGAGCAGGGGATTTAGTCTGAGAGAGAAGGCAGCAGCGGTGGCAAGAATACCTTGCCATCCCCAAAAAGGAGAAATTGCAAAAAAGACCCCAAGTCCAATTGAGAGAGCAAGGTTGAGCGGTGTATGTGTGTGAAGATTTGTCTGTTCGTGGAGTATCTTTTTTATTCCTTTCTTTTTGAAAGAGAGAAAGAAGTCTCTTGGTTTTATCCACGCGAATGCGATGACAAAAAGAATGGTATTCAGTATAGAAATCCGCGTGTTGTCACCCATCGGGCGAAAGTGTGAAACGCGCGTTTCAACCGGTTCATAGTGGACAGATATCGGAATGGAAAGCACCGGGATTCCACGCCATGAAGCGCGAACAA
>JAGLDR010000021.1 GCA_023145475.1 bacterium | reverse complement strand
TGGTTATGATGAACGGAGATATTATCTCAAAATAGCTTGTTTAATAATGAAATTTGAATCACTCTACACACTGAAAAAGAGCAACACCCCAATCAAAATAATCAAAACCGCACTTCCTGTCTCAAGCAGTGTATGCACAACTTCTTGAAATCGAGAAGATTCCCCAGTTTTTGTACCTTTTTCTCTGAGAAAAGCGGTTCCAGCAGCGACAGCGGCGATGGTTGTTCCCATGCCGAGCGCCATAAAGCCCGCTAAAATCAGTCCAAAAGAATAGACTTTGAGCGCAGATGAAAAAAGCAGTATAAGTGTAGTTCCCGGGCAGGGTACGATACCAACAGCAAGCGCAAGCATCGGAAGAGATCGCGTCTCCTTCTTTTTTGCCTGTGGCCTATTGTGCGCACGAAACTGTAAAAAGAGAAGCGTAACACCCGTCAGGATGATTGCGGCAAAACTCACGCGTTTAAGAAGGTCTGAGGTCTGTTCAAATTCGCTCATGGTGCTACCAGTGAGCAGAGCCGTGAGTGAGGAGATAATAATTACGGCACTTAGTGCGTGAATTGCGGCAACAAGATAGCCGAAGAATATTCCTTTCTTCCACCCTTGTGAACTTCGAAGAAAGTATGAAAGTGCAATAACTTTGCCGTGTCCAGGACCAATAGCGTGCAGGATTCCATATAAGAAAGCGAACAAAAAAGCGAAAAGAAGTGGTGCGATTTTACGATTTACACTGACATCTTTAATTGCAGCAGAGAGTGTTTTGTGTGTCTCTTTTTGCAATGACACAAGACGCTGTTTCAAATGTCCAAAAGAAGTTTGCTCTGTTGTTTCAACCAGTTCTATTGTTTTTGGTTGTTCTTTATCAGGTGATTTCTTTGAACGAGAAAGAAAGGGGTTTCCGGTAGCGGTAAGAGAGAAAGAGAGAAAGATAAGAAGTATGAGAACTTTTTTCATAGTGTAATAATGAGTGTGTCGATGGGTATTTTTCCATATCCAGCGGTGTCAATCATCATCTGTTTTTGTTGCAGTTGCTTTTTGCGATTTGCTGGTTGTGCCGTTATCTTTTTGAGCTGGAATGAGGTGTAGTATGTATCGTCAAAAATCTGAAGGGTAATCTTCTCTTTTGTGTGAGCAAGAGTGGGAATCGGTGTGAAAAAACGGTAGATTAACACTCCCTTTTCAATAGAGGGGATGAAATCTGTTGCTGTGGTTATTGGAATTGGCTTTTTGCCAATGTGAGCATGGGTAAAGTAGTCTTGCTCAGAGGTATATTCAAACGCCTCTTTTTTGAGCTTAGCCCGTTCCGCAAGACTAAATTTCCCATCTTTATTGTGATCAAATTCCGCAATCATTGAGCTTGAGAACATCTCATCGAAAGACCATCGGTGAATAAACCCTTTCACACTTTTCCCTGAAAACACGACAGTGATTTCAGCATCGATAAAAAGATGTGGATGTGCGTTAATCAGCGTAGAAAAAAGAAGGATGATAACGAAGATTTGTTTGCGCATCAGATGCCCCAATGATTGAGATTGTTTAGTGGTTATTGTTGTAGAAATCTTCCATAAACGCTGCGAGAGTTGCCACAGTTTTAGGTGAAGTTGAGTTATAGATGCTTGCGCGGATTCCACCAAGATCGCGATATCCCTTCAGCCCGAGCATATTTTTGGCAGTGGCTTCAGCAATAAACTTTGCTTCAAGTTCAGCGGTTGGCAAGTTGAATGTAACATTCATCCATGAACGGTGTTCTTTGTTGTCTACATAGCCTGTGTAAAAGTCTGGATGTGCATCAATTGCGCCATAAATTGAGTTGGCTTTTGTGCGATTTCGCTCTTCCATTCCCTTGAGTCCACCATTTTTAATGACCCATTTGAACACTTTACCGGTTACATAGATATTAAATGCTGGAGGTGTGTTGAACATTGAGCCTTTTTTGATTTGGAATTTGTAATCAAGTGTTTTTGGCAGTTTATTAACACATACTTTTTCTGCCCATGATTTTTTCATAACAACAACTGCAACGCCGGCTGGACCAACATTCTTTTGTGCTCCTGCATATATCATATCAAACTTTGATGCATCAAATTCGTGAGACAAGAAGTCACTAGACATATCACTAACAAGAGCTACGCCTGGTTTTGGTGTTGGATAGGTCCACCACTGTGTTCCATAAATAGTGTTGTTAGATGTAAAGTGAAGATAGACAGCGTCATCGGTCATATTTGCCTGAGACACTTCAGGAAGGTGAGTGTTTGCCTTCTCTGCATCAGCACTTGTTGCAACAAGGTGTGCATTTCCTTGAATTCCACCCTCTTCATAGGCGCGAGTTGCCCATTTTCCACTGACAATGTAATCGCCTGTGCGTTCTTCACCAAGTGTATTCATGGCAAGCATAATAAATTGATGTGTTGCACCACCACCAAGAAAGAGAACAGTGTAGTCATCGCCAAGTCCTAAAATCTTAAGCAAATCAGCTTTTGCTTCGTCAACAACTGCTTGAAATTGTTTGGAGCGATGGGAAATTTCCATTACACTCACACCAGTTCCTTTAAAGTCGAGCATCTCTGCTTGAACCTCTTGTAAAACTTCGAGAGGAAGGGCTGCTGGTCCTGCGAAAAAATTAAGTGCTCTGTT
>JAGLDR010000209.1 GCA_023145475.1 bacterium | reverse complement strand
AAACCGAGGAACTTAATAATTCCAATGTTTACTGATGGGTGAAAACGAAGTCCGCCTTTGTATGGTCCAATTGCGTTGTTAAACTCAATTCTGAAACCACGGTTAACTTCAACATCACCGTTGTCGCGTGTCCAAGGAACTCGGAACATCAACTGACGATCTGGTTCTACAATTCTTTCGTAGATTTTCGCTTTAACAAATTCTGGGTGCTTTTCAACTGTTGGCTCAAGAGTGTCAAAAACTTCTTTGACAGCCTGAATAAATTCTGGTTGAGATGGATTTTTCATCTCTGTCTTGCGTAACACATCTTGTAAATGGCTCATAAAAAAACCTCCTAATGTAAAAGAATCGAAACAAGCGTATGATAGAGGTCTGAAAAATAAAAGTCAAGGAGATGAGGAGTTTTTTACCGCTTGTAAATCGTAGTTAAAACGAGTGTTTACTGTTTTTATTTAAAAAGAACGTAAAAAAGTTGGTGTCCGTGGTTGTTTTTTGTATGAGAGCGAGTATTTATGAACCACCCCTCGTTACTTACTTTGGTACGGATTTCTTTTTTATTTACCTTTTGCAATGCGAACAAAAAAAAGCGTTGCAGGAATAAAAAGGATAAGAGGTATCCACTGCGAAGTTGAAAGCCCAAGAAAAAAATCTCGTCTATCAGCTCGCAAGAATTCTATGATAAAACGAAAAAGGCCGTATGAGACGGTGTAAGTCCAAAAATAAAAGAATCGAGGAAGAGTCTCTCGTCTTTGTCTGTAGAGGAGAAAGAGAAATAGAAATATCACAAAATTAGCCCAGAGAGATATCATCTGCGTGGGAATAAGATGGAGGACATCGCCTTGTATAATGAGACCCTTATCTACATACTCTTCATATGACTGGTGAGCTGGAGGGATATTGATGCCCCAGGAGCTGATTTTGCCGTAGCAACAACCATAAAAGATGCATCCGACACGATTAAACATAAAGAGAAGCGGTGTGGCGATAGAAAAAGCATCTAAGCTTCGTGCGAACGCTTTTTTCCACCTCTTTTGATAAAGTGTTAACGATGAAAGAAATATTCCCAGAATCATTCCGAGAAATCCACCGTACAACACCTTCCCGCCCGCAAAAGGAGAGAATATGATTTGGAACTGTTTTGAAAGTGAGCGACTTGTCCAGTATGCCCATGGATCTGCTTTTCCATTCAGAAAGACTCCGAAAAGTGAGCCAACCATCATTCCAAAGTATATTGCAAACAGTGGAACAATCAGAGCTTTCCACCACTTTTCTCCCTGATCTGTAGCAATATGAACATAGACAATGTAGATGGAGAGAAATCCGCTTAAAAAGGGAACATAGTAGGTGCTCACTTTATTGATATTGAGAAAATAGTGGGCAAGTTGGTTGAGGGTTGGTTCATCAATCATTGTTTGCCTCAATCAGTGTTTGATTGTGTAAAAGCCACTGTTCAATTATTGTTTTATATGATTGTGTCACTGTTTCTGGTTTTGTGCCTATAAGCGAATGTTGCTCATCAACATCATCTGTAAGGTTGTAAAGCTCCTCTTTTTCTGTTTGAGGATTGTATATATATTTTAGATTTCCATCGATAATCCCGTTGTACACTCTCATTGCTCTTGTCGATATGAGGAGTGGCTTTGGCTGAAAGTGTGTTGAAAGAATATTTTGTCCAATCCACTCTTTTTGTGGTGTGATGCCGAGTAGTGCAAGAATTGTCGGGGCAAAATCAAGATGTGAGCCATTTCTATATATATCAGTATGCGTTTTAATCAGGTGAGGGTTGTAGATAATCAGAGGTATTTTTAGCAGTTCATCGTAGAGAAAATTAGCGTGAACCCAATTGAGAGGATGTTCGCCAAATGCCTCTCCGTGGTCAGCAGTGATAACAATAAGTGTGTTGTCAAGAAGGTCGCGCTGCTTTAATATAGTAAGAAGCTCTTCTATGATGCTATTTTCGTATGCCACACTTTTTTGAAATCGCTCCTCTATTGGCAGAGAAGAGATGTCTTCAAAAGGGAGTTCATGCGGATTATGTGTCCAGAAGAGAAAATAGTGCATATAAAATGGCTGCTCAGTTTTCTTTGTCTGTAAAAAGTGGTCAATTCTTTTGAGTACAGCCTCCTCTTCGATGGCAAAAATACCATTCGTCTTTGTTGGAGGGGTGATTTTTCGTATTGTTTTCAAATCTTCTACAATATCAAAATCTTTCATAAACGGAGCTTTGTCTATTGCATCAAAACTGAGGGATGAAGAGGTGAAGTAGGCGGTTGTATAGCCACTGTTTTTGAGTGTAGCGGGCAGAGAGTTGCATTTGAAATTTGGATTGTAGTGCGTGGCAGAGTGGTGGAGGATGCCAGGATAGATTGAGCAATTCATCGAGATAAGCGCGCGAGTTGTGTTTGGGAAAGGGGTACGATAGTTGTGAAACCAGATACTATTCTCTTTTAATTTATTGGCAATAAGAAGTGTCGAGGTTGTGTCGCCTGCTAGTGGTGTTCGCTTGTATGGTGTTGATTCAAGTGTAAGAAGAATGATGTTCATTGGCTGTTTTGGTGGAGCGATTTTAAGAGCTTCTCTGTTGTCGTAAGTTCCATAGAGTGGCGCAGCCGGCGGGTGAAAATCTGATGAGTGAGGAGCATCTGGCACAGCGTATCTATCTTGTTCAATAAGAGAGCGAATGGCAACAAACTCAGGGTTTTGCTCTAAGTCGGCAGTGATAGAAAGTGGTAAAAAATAGGAGAGCGTTATAGAAAAAAGGGCGAAAGAGAGAAGCGGGAAAAGACCGATTGCGGCAATTTTTTTTATAAACTTTGGCTGTTTTAATGAAAGAAAAACAGAGAGAGAAATAAGAAGAAGAAAGAGAAGTAGATAGATGTTGAGTTTTTGTAGAAGGTAGTCTCCAATGCCGGATTCACTGGTGTCAGTCCCTAAAAAGGCAATAAGACCCCAATTGTTAAATCCCTTAAAGTACTGGTAGACAAAAAGATTGTAAAAAAGATAAAAAGTGACGCTAACAGCAATGGTTGCGTCCATAATACGCCGGGTTAAACCATCCCAATAGGTAACAAGTGCGCTCAAGAAGAGTGTTACAAAAATATCGCTACCGGTAAGAAGGAGTGTGAGTGGAGGCAGGGCAAGGAGCGGAATGGTCTGAGAGGAGAGGGAGATATAAAGCCCTAAGATAAGTTTAAAACCGATATGAAGAGATAGAAGATAAAAGAATAGTTTAGAATTTTTTGGAGAGAGAGTTGGTTTCAAAAGAGTCGTTCCTTTTATGAACCGCCAGTACAACCTTCATCAATCAAATCATCACAATCGTTGTCAATGCCATCGCACACTTCGTAGTTTGGCACACACTCTTCAGAGGTGCAACCTTCATCGATGTCGCCATCGCAATCGTTGTCAATTCCATCACCACATATTTCAAATGTTGGGTCACAGGTTGGACAACCTTCATCAACTTCGCCGTCACAATCGTTATCAATTTCGTCACAGATTTCATCTTCAGGGATACAGGAGGGGTTACAGAGTTCTGGATTGTCTACAACGCCATCACAGTCATTGTCTATGCCATCACCGCAAATTTCAGATTGAGGACTACAAGCAGAGCATCCTTCATCAACATCGCCGTCGCAATCGTTATCAATCTTATCGCCACAAATTTCTGGCTCTGGTGAACATTCGCCTTCAGGAGGACATCCTTCATCGGCTTCACCGTCACAATCATTATCAATGTAGTCTCCGCACACTTCAAGTGTTGGAACACAGTCGGGTGTACAGTTTTCATCAATTTCGCCATCGCAATCGTCATCCTTATCATTTCCACACCTTTCAGGCTCTGGAATACAGTCAGGATCAACGGGGCAACCTTCATTTATGAGACCATCACAATCATCATCAACGCTGTTTGTACAAATTTCAGGAGATGGAACACAGAGGTCGCCACATCCTTCATCAACTATATCATCACAATCGTTATCTTTTCCGTCACATACTTCTGGCTCAGGTTGACAGACATTACATCCTTCATCAATGAGGTTGTCGCAATCGTTATCGATGCCGTCACCACACTTTTCAGGAGATGGAACACATCCACCAGTGCTACAGCCTTCATCAATATCGCCGTCACAGTCATCATCAATGCCGTTGTCGCAGATTTCAGCAACAGGAATACATGATGGACAGCCTTCATCAATATCGCCATCACAATCGTTGTCTAGTCCGTCATCACAAATTTCAGGAGAGCATGATTCACAACCTTCATCAACAATTCCATCGCAATCGTTGTCGATGTAATCGCATATTTCAGTGTCAGGAACGCATGGGATATCACAGGCAACTTGAACCGCAACGCCTACTTTTGCTGGGTCGGAGGCAGCTTGTACTGCTGATTTTAAGTTGTTACACGAGGCTCCGTTTAGAGTAATAACTAACTGTTCTGGAGGGCCAGGACTGGTTGTTACATCAGTCCACCCATTTGGTGAGCCTTCTGAAATTGTTGTTTGAACTGAAGTTTCTTGATTATCAATAAAGACCCTCATTCGGTCTTTATCATCATCTGTTCCAATTTCAATGGCAACATCACAGCGCACCATTTTTGCGGTAATGGCGTTCAGAGCAGTAATAACACTTGCGGTATCACTCACTTCGTACCACACTCCACCAGTTCCACCAGAGGTTGAGAGTGCCACCATGTTCGCCTCATTTACACTAGGAAATCCCATAATGTAGACAGGGACACCCATTGCGTAAAGTGCCGCACACTCTGCTTTTGCGTCATTCATATCAAAATCTGCTGATGCAGCATCGGTAACTACAATAACGGCCTTGCCTCTCTCCGCTGCAAATTCATCTGGAGAGAAGTTGAACAAACCTCGTGTTCGGGTGCCAGCAAGAGCCGCCGGAAGTGGTGTGCCACCGTCAGGAGATACATTACAGGCATTGAAGCTTGTGAATGGATTATCTGGAACCAAATTAATACACTCTTTTGGTTCGGGATTTGCACCTGGAAAGTATGCTGCACCAACATTAAAGTTAGCAGTTAAATCAGTAGCTGAGGCGTTGAGGCCATCCATCAATGTTTCCCAACGATCTTTATCATCACAGTTACCCCAAGTGTCAGAACCTCCAACACAGGCATCCATAGAGCCTGAGTTATCAAGAAGAAAGTAGACATTTGGCTTAATCTTTGTGCCAGCAATATCAGCTTCTTGGCAAATTGGAGTTTCCGGTGGCATCTCTTCACAGGCATCGCCTGTTCCGTTTCCGTCCACATCGGCTTGGTTGTAGTTGGCCGTTCCTGGACAGTTGTCACAGAGATTTCCTATTGAATCGCTGTCGCCATCTTCTTGACCTGAGTTAGGAATATCAGGACAGTTGTCGCTGACATTAGGAACGCCATCGCCATCAGAATCGTGAGTGCCATCGTAGTAGTCAACATCTTGACATGCGTCACCTAAAGGATTCGCGTCACTATTTGTTTGATCATAGTTTGCAGCATCAGGACAGTTGTCACAGACATCGCCTATACCATCACCTTCTGCATCTTCTTGACCAGAATTTGGGACAGTTGGGCAGTTGTCGACAGTGTCCATAATGCCATCGCTGTCTGTATCGGCACACGCTGCAGGATTTTGATCGCTGTTTGCCGCTCCTGGACAGTTGTCACATGCATCACCAATACCATCACCATCGCCATCTTCTTGCAGTGGATTTGCAATGGTTGGGCAGTTGTCATCCCATGTTACACCATCGCCATCGGTATCTAAATTTTCACACGCTGTTGCATCTTGATCTGCATTTGCAATAGTTGGACAGTTGTCGCACGCATCGCCAACACTGTCGCCATCGCCATCTTCCTGACCAGGATTACTTTTGTCAGGACAGTTGTCATTCCAAAAGGGGAGACCGTCGCCATCGCTGTCAACATTCGCACACGCTGAAGGATCTTGATCAGTGTTTGCAATGACGGGACAGTTGTCACATGCGTCGCCAATTTTATCATCATCGCCATCTTTTTGATCGGCATTTTTTGTATCAGGACAGTTGTCCGTCATGTTTGGAATGCCATCATCATCTCTATCGAGTACATAAGTTTCACACACATTTCCTTCTGGTGTCGCGCCATTATCATCTTTTTGATCGGCATTTGGAATGGTTGGGCAGTTGTCACATGCGTCACCGACACCATCTTTGTCGCCATCATCTTGGTTGGTTTGAGCTGTTTCTGGGCAGTTATCTTCCCAATTGTAGTAGCTATCTCCATCTGGATTTGCCAAATCACACGCATCACCAACACCAATCACAGGATTGACATCAATCTGTGTCGAGTTTGCAATTGGAATACAGTTATCACATGCGTCACCAACACCATCTCTATCGGTATCTTCTTGACCGGGGTTTTTCACATCAATACAGTTGTCAGCTATATCATTGACGCCATCACCATCACTATCAAGAGCGCCCGTTTCACAAGCGTCGCCTTCAGGTGTTGCGGTGTTTGCATCAGCTTGATCGTAATTTGCAACCGTTTTACAGTTGTCACAAACATCACCGACTCCATCTCTATCGCCATCTAGTTGGTCAGCATTTGGATCATCCGGACAGTTATCAGTAACATCAAGTTCTCCATCACTATCTTTATCTTGGAGTAGTTCAGAGTTTTGACACTCGTCACCTTGACCATTTGCATCTGTATCGAGCTGATCAGCATTGGCAAATCGAGGACAGTTGTCACATAAATCGCCAATCAAATCGCCATCTCTATCGCCTTGTCCTGGATTGTATATTGTTGGACAGTTATCAACGCCATCGAGAATACCATCACTATCTGAATCAGAGAGCTCGCAGGCATCTCCTGTTCCATTTCCATCACTATCTTCTTGATCTACATTTGCAGCACCAGGACAGTTATCACACTTGTCACCAAGGCCATCGCCATCAAAATCTGCTTGAGCGGGGTTTTTGGTGCTTGGACAATTGTCTGCACTATCGTCTATACCATCCATATCCTCATCATAGAGTTCGCAGGCATTTCCGAGGTCATCGCCATCGGCATCAAGTTGATCTGCATTTGCAACATCAGGGCAGTTGTCGCATATATTTCCAACGCCATCTTCATCACCATCTTCTTGACCAGGGTTGTTAAGTGTAGGGCAGTTGTCAAGCCATGAATCAATCCCATCATTATCTGGATCATCAAACGCACAGGCATCGCCAGTATCTCCGAGATTTGTATGTGCTTGATCAGCATTAGCAACATCTTTACAGTTGTCACACAAATCTCCAACACCATCTTCATCGGTATCAAGTTGGTCAGCATTTGCTAAGTCTGGGCAGTTGTCTTCAACATCACGAACACCATCGCCATCAGTATCATCCATCATGTGATCGTCTTCGCAGACATCACCAATGCCATTGCTATTTATGTCGGCTTGTTTGTAGTTTGCAATGTATCTGCAGTTGTCGCACGCATCTCCTTTTGTATCGAGATCGATATCAAACTGATCGGCGTTTTTGACCTTGTAGCAATTGTCTTTACAGTCCAATATGCCATCTTCATCTCTATCCGTGTCAGCGACATCACA
>JAGLDR010000208.1 GCA_023145475.1 bacterium | reverse complement strand
AAGAGCCTCTTTATGGGAGAGCTGATAGAATTTTTTATGTTAAACCATTTGAACCTTCAGTCATTAAAGAGATACTAGTTGACAATAAACACTACTCTCCTGAAAATCTCTTTTACAACTATCTGATAACTGGCGGTATTCCTCGATACCAAGAGATACTGTCGGAGGCATCATCCTATAACAAAGATGCTATCATGGATCTTATCCTCACCAAAGATTCCTTTTTCATTGGCGAGGGAAAGAATCTTTTAATTCAAGAGTTTGGCAAAGAGTATGGCATCTACTTCTCTATTCTCGAATTGATTGCATCGGGGAGAACAACTCGTAGTGAGATTGAATCTGTTCTTGAAAAGAGCGTTGGAGGATATTTGGAGCGACTTGAAAGTGACTATGCCGTTTTAGCAAAAGTACACTCTATTGGCGCAAAAAAGGGTGGAAAAAACCAGAGATATCAGATAAAAGATCTCTTTATTAGATTCTGGTTTAGATTTATTTATAAAAACATCTCAATTATCGAAAATGAGCGATTTGAGTATCTAAAAATGGTGATAGAGAGAGATTTGACAACATATGCTGGCTATATTTTGGAAAAACTATTTATTGAATTAATTGGTCAAAATCCTGAGTATGGTCTGATTGGGAATTATTGGGAAAAAGGAAACCACAATGAAATTGATATCGTTGCTATCAACGATCTTGATAAAAAAATTCTCTGTTGTGAGGTGAAAATGAACAAAAATAAAATAAACCTTAATATTTTAAAAGAAAAAAGCATCGCTCTACAAAAACGATATGCTAACTATGAGTTTATCTACCGCGCTCTTTCACTTGAAGATATCGATCGATTTTTTGTGATTCGTTGAGCGGAGGGGTCACGCTGAAAGCATGACCCCGGCCTTACTTATTAATCTTCTGGTGAAAAGTCGTCTTTGCCAACGCCACAAACAGGACAAGTCCAATCTTCTGAAAGTGCTTCAAATGATGTTCCTGGTTTTACATCGTTGTCTTCATCGCCAGTGGCTGGATCATACACATAACCACATACATTACATACATACTTCATAATCTTACTCCTTGTTTTGGTTGTTAATATAGTTTAAAACTTTCTGTCCTACAAGCTCCCCGAGCTCGCAGCACTTTTTCAATTCATCTTCTTGTGGTTGATACTTTACTTTCATTTCTCCGAGAAGCTCGGTGCCTTCCCACTTTGTCAACATCTCTTTAAGCTGTGGAACACCTTCTCCACTCCATCCGTATGAGCCAAAAACAGCCGCAAACGGTGTCTTGAACTTCAGTCCGGTTAGATAGGTGAAGACATCAGCAACCTTTGGAAATATCTGATTGTTCAGAGTTGGGGTGCCAACAATAACAGCTGATGCGTTGAGCATCTCTTTTGCGACATCACTTCTTGTGCATGAAGAGAGTGGCATCGTGAGTACTTGAATATCACCGCATTTGATGACTCCATCTTCGATTGCACGAGCCATATGTTCTGTGCCGTGCCACATAGTATCATAAACAATTACAACCTTTTTGTTGGTCTTTCGTGCTGACCACTTTTGATAGAGTTCAAGTTGCTTGCCAAATCTGTCCATATCTCGCCAGATTGGTCCATGATCTGGTGCAACCACTTTCAAATCAAGGTTGAGTGACTCAAAGCTACTAAATAGTTTTGCAACAAAAGGTGAGTAGAGTGTAATGATATTTGCATAGTAATCTTCACTCATTTCTGCAAGAAGATTCCATGGCAACTCGTCTTCAAATCGCTCTGAAGAGGCAAGGTGCATACCAAAAGCGTCTTGCGAAAAGAGAACACCTTCGTCTTCAAGGTAACTAAACATACTGTCTGGCCAGTGTAACATTCGTGTTTCGATAAATCGCAGTGTTTTATTGCCAAGATCAAGAGTGTCGCCTGTTCCTACAGCTTCTAATTTCATATCAGGAAAGTAGCGGTGTACGGTTTTGACGCCCATTTTTGAGGCGAAAATCTTTTCAGGGTTTGTTGCTGCAATCACTTCAGGAAGTGATCCCGTGTGATCAGGCTCTGCGTGGTTGCTGACAATATAGTCAATCTTTTTTGGGTCAATAACAGATGCGATTCTACCCAGAACCTCTTTGCCAAAACCCTCTTTTGCGGTATCGAGCAGGGTAACTTTGTCTGCAATAATTAAAAAAGCATTGTAGGTTGTTCCACGAGATGTTGTGTATCCATGAAAGTTTCTAACACCCCAGTCAATTGCGCCAACCCAGTAGACGCTGTCACTAATTTTAATTGCCTTGTGATAACGAGTTAACATTGGTTATACTCCTTTTGGTGGTGTAAATGTCCGTGCCGCTAGCTCTTTGTCTAGCATATAGAGTCCATGGCCAGAATCTTTTACCATTTTAATCTGTCTGATTAACTCTTTGACATTTGACTCTTCTTCAACTTGTTCGTCAATAAACCACTGAAGAAAACTTCTCGTTGCGTAGTCTCTTTCTTGTTCAGCGGTTGCCATAATCTCATTCATTCGAGATGTTACAATTTGTTCGTGTGCTAGTGCACCTTCAAACGCCTCTTGCAGTGATTTCCACTCAGTTTGTGGTTGAGGAATAGCGGTAAAGATTTGACGACCATCTCTTTCAAGAAGATAGTCATACATCTTATTTGCGTGAAAAAGCTCCTCTTCCCACTGAATTTTAAACCAATTTGCTGAGCCTGGCATATCAATAGAATCACTGTATGCGCCCATTGCAAGATAGATGTAGGCAGAGTAAATCTCAAAGTTAATTTGATCTACTAACATCTTTTCAACACTTTGTGGTAACATTATTTTCTCCTCTATTTTTTTGTAGTCCAGTGACCGTGAATGTTACAATATTCGCGTGCAACCAACTTTTCGCTATATGGAACATAAAATTCAGCAACAGGTGCATCGCCTGGTGCAAGATATTTGCGTTGAATATAGTCGCCGTTAATAATCTCAATCCACTCGATGCTATGTTTTTCGTCCATTGGGTGGAGTGTAGAACCGACAGTAACTTTGACGCCGTTTGCTGTTTTTTCAATAACGGGAACATGCTTTTCTGTAGTAGAGTCAGCACTGCTCTCCTCCTTCAGCTCCATTGGTACTTCACAACATACCAGAGCTCCAGGTCCACCGTGTAAAACTTCAACGATATTTCCACATCTTTCACATTTGTAAACTTCTAGTTTTTTAGTCATTTCATTTCTCCTTTTAATTATTTAAGTGCTTCAAACCAACTTGTTGGATGTTGACATGCTGGGCACATTTTTGGTGCTTCAGTTCCTTCGTATACAAAACCACAGTTGAGGCAGGCCCAACGAGTCTTCTCTTCTTTTTTGAATGAACTTCCCGCTTTCACTTCGTCAAGCAGCGTTTTAAAGCGTGCCTCATGATGTGTTTCAGCATTGGCAATCATACGGTACATTGTAGCAATCTCTTGAAATCCTTCCTCTTCTGCAATGCGTGCAAATTCTGGATAGATTTCTGCTTGCTCTTCATGTTCGCCATCAACTGAAGCTTGAAGATTCTCTTCTGTTGTACCAATCATGCCTGCTGGATACATCGCCGTAATTTCAAGATTTCCACCTTCAAGGTGTTTAAACATTGATTTTGCATGTTGCTTTTCTTGATTTGCAATCTCTTCAAATACGAGTCTAATTTTTTCATGCCCATCTTTTTTTGCCTGTTTTGCAAAATAGGTGTAGCGATTGCGGGCTTGAGATTCGCCTGCAAATGATTTGAGTAAATTTTTCTCTGTCTCTGTTCCTTTAATACTTTTTGTCATTACTTCTTTCCTCTAAAGTTATGGTTAAATCTCATATATTCGTCTCTCTGCATACTTGACAAAGACCAAGCAACTTTACTACAATAGTTTCAGTTGCACACTGCTGTATCTCCTTGTTATCCATTATCGAGTTTATGCATTCTGTGTCAATAAAAATATCTTTAATGGCGCCACACGAACGACACTCAAAATGGGCGTGAGGAGCTTTTGTCTTTTCAAACCGAGCAGGACCATTAAGACCAACAATCTTTGTTGCGAGGTCATCTTGAATGAGTGCTTCAATATTTCGGTATACAGTTGCTTGACTGATGCGGGGTAGACTCTTTTTTGCTTCTAAAAAGAGCTCGTCAACAGTAGGGTGCCACGCCTCACGAGAGAGTATCTCGTAAATTACTCGTCGTTGCTCTGTCATACGAACCATCGTCTGCTCCATGCATCAAAAACGCCCTCTTCACCGTGAAGAGGATTGCGTTGTCCTGATTACCTTAACGATAACTGTTATCATTTGCAAGTTTTTTTATGAGAATATTTTAAGGCGGAATATGAACACTGAATTTGCCATTCTTTTGAATGTACGATAGAGTGCTTTTGAGAAGTAATAATTATGTAGCAGGAAGTTTGTTTGAAAAGGATTTGTAGAGAGTTTTAAACTTGGAGAAATAGGAGATACGCTAAATGACAAATTTATTACCTGATAATTATAAAGAAACACTGGTTTCAATAAAACAAGAAATTGATAACTCAAGAATTGAAGCTCTCAGAAAGGTGAATTCAATTCAACTTACTCTTTATTGGAAAATTGGAGCCATAATCACTCAAAAAAAAGAAGAGGGAAAATGGGGTAGTTCTATTGTTGATAAAATATCAGATGATCTCAAATTTGAATACCCAGGAATCAGAGGGTTTTCACCATCAAACATGTGGAGAATGGCAAAATTATTCAATGGTTACAGGAGTAGTGAAAAACTAGCGCCATTGGTGCTAGAAATTGGATGGAGCCAAAATATTGTTATCTATGAAAAATGTAAGGATGAGCAGCAACGAGAATTTTATCTTCGCATGGTTGCAAAATACGGATGGACAAAAAATCTGCTCATAAATCAGATTGAAAGCGGTGCTTATGAAAAATATCTTCTAAATCAGACAAATTTTGATCAAACAGTGCCTGCGAAGTATAAAAAGCAGGCGATTCTTGCAGTTAAAGATGAGTACTCTTTTGATTTTCTTGATATCGGCAATAAGCACAGCGAAAAAGAACTCGAATATGAACTTATCAAAAACATCAGAAAATTTCTTCTTGAAATGGGGCCTGATTTTTCATTTATTGGGAGTCAATATAAGGTTTCAACAGAAACAAAAGATTACTATATTGACCTGCTTCTTTTTCATAGAACTCTTAAAAGTTTGATAGCATTAGAGTTGAAAATTGGGGAATTTAAACCGGAATATGCTGGGAAAATGCAATTTTATCTAACACTGCTTGATGAGCGGTTGAAAAATAGCGATGAAAATCCGTCTATCGGTATCATAATCTGCAAGAATAAGGATAGAACAGAGGTGGAATATACCCTGAAGCGTGCGGATGCTGCGATTGGAGTTGCAACATATAACATCATGAAAATACTGCCTGAGAATATGAGAAAATTACTGCCATCTTCTGATTTAATTGCAGAAAAACTTTTAGCAATTTCAGAA
>JAGLDR010000207.1 GCA_023145475.1 bacterium | reverse complement strand
GAAGATGTTGTTGCAGGAACGAGAACTCCTCAGCAAGTCACCCTTGAAGGCTCTCGTAAGTGGGCAAAAGATCGTAAGGTTGATGAGAAGAAGAGAAAGAAAGAGTTCTTGTCACTCGAAGAGCAAATGCCAGAAGTGTATGAAGAGCTTGTTACTATTTATAAAAAACTTGAAGATCACTATCGCGATATGCAAGATATTGAGTTTACTGTTGAAAAAGGCACATTGTATCTTCTTCAAACAAGAACAGGCAAGAGAACTGCCGCCGCCGCAGTTAAAATTGCAGTTGATATGGTTGGTGAAGAGATGATTACAACAGATGATGCTCTTTTGCGTGTTGAACCATCTCAGCTTGATCAGTTGCTCCATCCGCAGTTTGATATAAAAGCGCTGGAAAAGGCTGAAAAGATTGCACAAGGTCTTCCTGCAAGCCCTGGTGCTGCTTCGGGGCAAGTTGTTTTTGATGCCGATACGGCTGAAAAGTGGAAAGAGAAGGGCACAGATGTCATTTTAGTCCGTCTTGAAACAAGCCCTGAAGATATTGGTGGAATGGACGCCGCACAAGGTATTTTGACAGCAAGAGGTGGTATGACATCTCACGCAGCTGTTGTTGCTCGTGGAATGGGCAAATGTTGCGTTGCCGGTTGTGGAGATATTGTTATTGACTATAAAAAGAGGCAGTTTGTTGCCAGTGGTAAAACAATTAAAGAGGGAGACCCTATTTTTATCTCTTTAAACGGTGCTACAGGTGTTGTATATAGTGGAAAGATTGATGTAAAAATTCCCAAATTAGATGGTTCTGTACATACACTGCTTGAGTGGGCAGACGAACGAAGAGTTTTGGATGTTCGCGCCAATGCTGATACACCACACGACGCGCAAGTTGCCAGAGATTTTGGTGCAGCTGGTATCGGTCTCTGCCGGACAGAACATATGTTCTTTGAAGGAGATCGTATTGTCGCGGTGAGAGAGATGATTTTGTCAGATGATGAAAAGGGTCGCAGAAAAGCGCTGAAAAAGTTAATCAAATATCAACGAACCGATTTTTACGGACTCTTCAAGGCGATGGCGGGACTGCCTGTGACTATTCGTCTGCTTGATCCTCCATTGCATGAGTTTTTACCACATGAGCCAAAAGCGATAAAAGAGATGGCTGATGAGATGGGCGTTTCACAAAAGGTTATAAAAGATAAGTTGGTCGAGTTGCATGAGTTCAATCCAATGCTTGGACACCGTGGCTGTCGTTTGGGCAACACCTATCCTGAAATTAGTGAGATGCAGTCAGAGGCAATTTTTGAAGCTGCGTGTGATCTTGCCAACGAAGGAATTAAGGTTGTTCCAGAAGTTATGGTTCCACTTGTAGGAAAAGAGAAAGAGTTCTTGTTGCAAAAAGATATTATTGTTAAGACCGCTGAAAAGGTCTTCAAAAAGAGAAAAGTTTCAGTTGACTATATGGTTGGCACAATGATTGAAGTTCCACGAGGCGCACTCACCGCCGATGAAAT
>JAGLDR010000206.1 GCA_023145475.1 bacterium | reverse complement strand
TCTCTATTCCAATCCGCCTATTTCCCCGAGAAAGAACCAAATCCATCTCCGAACCTGCTGCTGTTCTGTAAAATGTTGGCTTCCAATCAGGAAACTTTGTTATAATCTGCTCTACAACAAAACTTTCCCACGAATTACCAAATATAGGATTTCCTAAGAGGTCGTTTCTGTTTTCGATATCAAGAAGTGTGTGAAGAATCCCGCTGTCTCTAATATATATCTTGGGAGATTTTACCAGCCGTTTCTTAACATTTGCCTCCAATGGTTCAAGCAGCCTAACCATAAAAGTCTGACTTAATAAATCGATATATTTCCGGAGTGTTGTATGACTCACACCCAGCGATGAACCCAGTTTTGAACTGTTTAATATACTTCCGCTACTGTGGGCTATCATTGTCCAGAGTCGCTTCAGGGTCTGCGCTGGAATAGCAAAGCCGAGTGACGGAATATCTCGTTCCAAATATGTTTGAATAAAATTTGTCCTCCAAATAAAACTTGCCCGTTCCGATGACGCAAGAAGGCTGCGCGGAAAACCTCCTCGCAACCAGATATCAGATATTTCGTACTGTGGAACCTCTGGAACAAGAAAGGGTGTTAATTCCAGATATCCGATTCTTCCTGCCAGCGACTCCGAACTCTGTCGGATAAGATCCCTTGAGGCCGAACCAAGCACCAAAAGTTGTCCATTCTCACCTCGTTCATCTATGATTCGTCGCAAAACAGTGAAAATATTGGGCGTCAACTGGATTTCATCAATACAGACAAGCTTTCCTCTGTTAATCTCAAAGAAAAGTTTAGGATCTGACAACTTTTGACGATCTGTTGCATCTTCTAAATCAAGAAAAACAGCGTCAGGAAAAGAAGCAACAATCTTTCTGGCAAGGGTTGATTTTCCGCATTGACGCGGTCCGAGAATCGCTGTTACAGGAAAAATCGTAAGAAATTCATTGATGTTTGTCTCAAGATTTCTTTGTATATATTTTGTCAAAGCTACCTCCAAGTTTCAAATAACAATGATAATAGTATACGAAAGTCCTTGCAAATTGCAAGCTAGAGTTTCAATTTACAAGAATAATAGAGCAGGAGCATCCTTGTAAATTGCAAGTTATAGTCTGTTTTTCGGGGAAAACCCCTGATTATCTCGGATGGTTGAAGAGCTCAAATAGGTGATTGATTGGAGCCTTGTCGATAAGGACGATTACCTGCTTACTATGGAAGAGAGTGCGCAGCAGAACTATTTGTGAACTTTAATTCCGAGCATCTCAATCTCGTTCTCTAAATCTTTAAAGGTCGCAGTTCCCAGCTTTTTTAGATAGTCAATTTCCTTTTTCAGCTGTTTATTTGCCTTAATAAATGCCTTGTTCATCTCTTTCTTATCACTGATTTTAACTGCTTTATTTCGTGATTTATTCCACTCGTTAAATGCATTCTCACTACTCGTAAACAGTAAGAATGCCTGCTTAACTTTTGCTCTATGTTTGAGAAATGTTTTGTCTTTCCATTCATCATTCATACTTTGATAGTGGCGAAGACCCCACTTTTTCTCATAGTGTTTTGCCAAGCCAGAGCCAATTTTGAAATAGGTGATATAGCTCCGTCGTAACTGTGCAATCAATCCGGAACTGTATGAGTATACCCGATTGTGTGTTCGAGATGCGAGTACCTTCATATCACGCGTAGTGCGTTTCATAAGTTCGCTGTTTGGGTAGTACGACTGCGTCATATTGTAGTTGTCATTGTGGAAAGTAACCGTCTCTCTTGTCTGTCCTGCCTCTAAAGAAGCGAGGTTAAAAAACAACAAGAAAAGAGTGAGCAAACGAAAAAATTTCATATCCATCCTCCGAATATAGACGATGACATTATAGATGCTCAACGCATAAAGTCAAAATGACAAGAAAAGGTGCGGTACACTTATTGATAGTTTATCTGTGAGATGAGTCTTGTTGCTGTATCTTTATGCTTCTGGTGTTAATGGTATTTCTTCAACAGGAGCGGGAGCTTCCTCTTGATTTTCTCCAGGTATGTCAGCAGTTAATTGACCGTATATATAACCAAATCCAGTGAGCCCAGAGACACTTGCGATTAAGATGTAAATAAGTCCGAGTGGCTTCCAAATTGCGGACAAAATTGCCACTGGAATCAAAATAATAACTACAGAGTAAAAAAGAAACCATAAAAAGATTATCCATTTATATCCATCAGTCGCATTAAGGCTCAATGTTAAAGATTCAGATGCTCCTTTGCCTTTATCAACAATAATCATTGCCGCAAAAATATAACTAAGTTGCATAACGATTCCTGGTATTATCATGAAAAGATATGCAGGCGCAATAATTACATACTTAAGACCGGTAACTAAAAAAAACTCTCCCATATATTTGCGATAAGATTTGTCAAAAATCTCTAATGGAGAGATAACCTTTCCTTTACTGAGAGATGCGGGAAGGGTGATAATTGCAATAGTTGTTCCAACATTAAGATAGGGAATCCATATTGTTATCAGCCATAAAAAGATACATCCAATCACGGACACAAAATTCTTCAATGCACTTTGAAATGCAAATGTTGTAATCGCCATAAAATTCAAGTTTTTTTCCATGATACTTCTCCTTTTCAATGTGTTTTATGCCAGGTACTCATTACAAGAACTCCTTTCCACATAATAGCAACTAGCAACGAATAAGTTAACGATACATTTTATTTGAATATTTTGCAAATAATTACTGTTATTATTGGATGAAGGTGGCGGCCTAAGTGAGATGAGTATGTTTTTCTTTGATATTCTCGCTTTAATTCTTTGACGACAGCCACATACGGAGTATAATTCTGCTGTTTTTGTTTTGATATTCTATGGAGATATAAATGTCATCTTATTTAGATAGATTTTTCTCCCTCTTTGTTAGCGATATTGCTATTGATTTGGGAACAGCAAATACATTGATTTATGTGAAAGGCGAAGGCATCGTGGCAAACGAGCCAAGTGTGGTCGCAGTAATGGAAAAGGAGTCGCGCGGTGTTCGTGTGGTGAGGGCTGTTGGCCAAGAAGCAAAAGAGATGATTGGAAAGGCTCCTCTCAATATAAAAGTTATTCGTCCGCTTAAAGATGGGGTGATTGCCGATTTTGAGGTAGCGCATCAGATGCTTCGTCATTTTATTCGCAGCACACACAACAGTGGTTTTACTTTTGTCAATCCAAGAATTGCTATCGGTGTTCCCTATGGAATTACTGAGGTGGAGAAGAAGACGGTGAAAGAGGCTGCCCACAGTGCCGGTGCTCGCGAAGTCTTTTTGATAGAGCAACCGATGGCTGCTGCTGTTGGTGCCGATCTTCCTGTTGCTGACCCAACAGGGAATATGATTGTTGATATTGGTGGTGGTACAACAGAGGTTGCCGTTATCTCTCTTGCAGGAATTGTCTATAGTAAAAGTGTTCGTTTTGCTGGAGATAAGATGGACGAAGGGATTGTTGAGTTTATAAAAAAGAAATACAACCTTGCCATCGGACTTCGTATGGCTGAAAAGATAAAGTGGACGATTGGAAATGCGTTTCCTGACCCCGACACATCAGAACACCGCACAATGGAAGTCAAAGGGCTCGATTTGATTGCGGGAGTTCCGAAGACGATTAGCATCACCTCTGATGAGGTGAGGGATAGCCTCTCTGAAACATTGCGAA
>JAGLDR010000205.1 GCA_023145475.1 bacterium | reverse complement strand
AAAGACACGCTTTTGAGGGCTCAATCTTATTATAAACTCCTGTTTCAAGAAAACGAGGAAACTCATCATTCTCATTGGTCGGAATTACTAAGTTTTTAATAGGGAGACCCATTTTAGAGGCAAGAAGAGCGCCCATCATATCGCCAAAATTACCCGATGGAATTGAAAAGGTAATTTCCTCACTGTTTTTTGAAAGTTGTGAATAGGCCCAGAAATAGTAAACAGTTTGAGGAAGCAGTCTGCCAAAATTTATTGAATTTGCAGAGGTCAGGTTCAAATTCTCAAGCTCGCTATCAGAAAAAGCTTGTTTTACTAAGGTTTGACAGTCATCAAACTTGCCATCAACAGCGAGGGTGGAGATATTCTTGCCAAGCGTTGTCATCTGCTTTCTTTGTCTATCTGAAACCTCATCAATAGGAAAGAGAACCAAAACCTTAATATTGTCCAACCCATAATAAGCATTGGCTATTGCGCTTCCTGTATCACCCGATGTTGCAACGAGAATCAAAAGCTCATCATCACCTTTTTTCATGAAATACTGCATCAGTCTCGCCATCATTCGTGCAGCGAAATCCTTAAAAGAGGCTGTTGGACCTTGATCTAATCGCATAACATACTTTCTTTCATATACATGCTGCAGAGGAACATCAAAATCATAGGCATCTTTTGTTATCGCTCGTAACGAATCATCATCAACAAGGTCAGAGAGGAAAGATTTAGCAACATGAAATGCTATCTCATGATATTTCATGGTTTTAAAAGATTCAATCAATTCAGGTGGCAGTTTAGGAATAGAATCAGGCATATACAGACCTTTATCGGGTGCAAGTCCTTTTAATAGCGCTTTTTCAAAATTGACTAACTCTGCCTTTTTGTTTGTTGAGAAATACTTAATACTCACGGCTAAACTCCCTTTTGTGAACAATAATTGACTCAATATAGCAGATGTGAACATCAAATCAAGAAAAAGTAGGTCAAAATAAATTCATCTTTTTCTTGTGTTATTTTAAAAGAATCTGTAATGTTACCTAGATGGCGCATGCTAGTAGTAAATTATACTACTGTTATTTATTAATTTCTGAGGAAAAAAAGATGAAGTTTCAATTACTATCAGAAGCAGAAAAGAGAGCAATCGACGCACTAAAAGAACATCATGGTGGTGCAAAAAAGATTAACGAAATGATTGCACACAAAAGAAAGTATGAAACTCGTAAACAAATCCTTGAAGAAAAAGGTTTTGGTGAGATGATTCGTGATGCTGAAGAGCTTATCAAAAAATTCCCTAAAGTTACTTCTTACGAACAAAAGACAAATCCAGCATACAACAACAACCTCGGTCTTGCAAAAAGCCAAGTTTCAGGTTTTCAAGGTGCAAAAGTTACTCATAATTTCATGAAGAAAGTTGTTGAAACCGCTGGAACAGACGGCGAATGCTTTGTTCCTGCTGAGATGATTTCAGTTGTTGCACTTACCGACTGGTATGTATACAGTGGCGACCTTATGGCTACTCTTATGATGACAGAAAACATCATGAAGACTGATAAATTCTGCTCAACTAACCTTATCGGTATTCCATCACCAAAAACTCGTTTCAAAGAACTTGAAGAGATTACCGGCGCGAAGTTTGAAATTGCTGAAGTTGATGCAGAAAACGCCGCACTCGTTCTCAAAAATCAGGGAACTCCTTTTGGAAACTTTGGTGGAATTGAAGTTGCAAATGACAACCATCTTGTCTATCTTGATGGCGTTACTCGCACCGCAATGGAGACAGGAGCTGACTTCTTTTTGAATCCTTCTTGGAGCTCAATTGTCGCTGCATGTTACTACGCAAAAGATATCCCAAATCTCACTTTTAAAGTCTCGATGTTGTTGGCCACTCAAAACCTTATGCAGTTTAGAATGCTTCTTAACATCGTTAATGAGTATATCAGAGAAGACGGCACAACGCCGATTTACGAAATAAATATTGGAAACGGCGCAACCAGTGACACTTTTATTGCAGCAAACAAAGAACTTATTGCCAGTGGAATCCCTGGAATTAGTCTTGCAGCACATATCTTTATCAATCCTGATCTTGGAATGCCTGGATTCAACTGGACAGAAAATGCCTTTAGAGTTCTTAAAAGCGGCACAAACATGACTTATAAGTATGAAAGTGATGGCAATGCGAGAGATCTCGATACAATGATGGCTTATTTTATGCCAGAAGATGAGAGAGAAGAAAAAGCAAAAGATATTGGCGATGTAATTTATTATAAAGCCCTTAAAGCCACACAAGATGGAAAAGATTTTATGAAAGAGGGAATCAAACCACTTTTTGGAAAAGCTTCATACTAACGGGAGTTTGAAATGATTAAAAACTGGAATGCTCGGTATTCAGATAATATCAAAGATTTTGAAGGCTATCCAATTGGAAAAAGTCTGAAATATCTGAAAAACCCAGAAATAATATCACTTGCTGGAGGTCTCCCATCACCTGATGTATTTCAAAGATCTGGCGTGAGAATTGCGACAGAAAAAATACTCAAGGAAGATGGGAACCTGAACAAGGTGATGCAATATTCAGCAATCCCTGGAGAGCAAGGCTTAGTCAATGCAGTTCTCGACTTTCTTAAAAGAGACAATATCAATATTGATGCAAAGAATCTTCTTATTACCACCTCTGGTCAACTTGGTCTTGATCTGACAGGACGACTCTTCTTAAACAAAGATGACATCGTGCTTGTTGATAGGCCAACTTTTGCTGGAGCAATTGTGGCATTTCAAATGGAGAGACCACAAATTGTAGGTGTCGATATTCAAGAAGATGGCTCAGATGTTGATGGGTTTAGAAGCAAAGTTCTTGAGCTTGAGAAGGAAGGCAAAAAACCGAAATTCATCTATGTTGTTCCAGACTTCCAAAATCCAACAGGAATCACCATGAGCCTTGAAAAAAGAGAGGCTCTTCTTGATTTAAGCTATGAATTTGATATTCCTATCGTTGAAGACAGTCCATACAGAGATTTGCGTTACTACGGAGAGACAATCCCCGCAATATTCAGCCTTGACCAAAAAAGAGAAGGTGGCAATGTAATAGGTCTCTACACATTCTCAAAACTCTTCTGTCCTGGAATGAGAGTTGGATTTAACATTGGAAACGAGTCTGTCATCGAAAAAATGACAGCAATTAAAGAGGGAAACATCCTCAACACGCCAAAGATGAACCAAGACATCTGTCAAGCGTTTCTTGAAGAGATGAACTACCTCGGCCACATAGAAAAGTGCAACATCTACTACCGAGACAAGCTTGAAGTCTTCTTAAAAACAATGGACGAGACCTTTCCACCTGAAACAGGCGTCAGCTGGACAAAACCTGATGGCGGACTCTTCTTGTGGGTAACACTGCCAAAGCATATTGACACAGAAAAGCTCTTCTTTGAAGCCATTAAATATAAAGTGGCATTTGTTCCTGGGTGGCAATTCTATGGAGAAAATCCGTCAAATAATCACATGCGAATAAATTTTTCGTTTGCCTCAAAAGAGAATTTGATTGAAGCGGTTAGACGGCTCGCGGAATGTATTAAAGCTCAATAGTTACCCTGTTTGTTCCCCACTTTAAAGCCACTCTTTTTTGAAACAACATTTTTGTTTTTATAACCTTTACTTCTCTATTTCGTCTGCTATAATCACATCCATTGTAGCTTATTGATAGTCACTTAAAGAGGTAAAGGCATGAAGAAATTTTTGACCCTTTTGTTTGTTGGTATTTCACTGATATTTGTCTCATGTGGAGACAAAGTTGTTCAAACAAGCGTGAAAACAAGCCCGGAAACCGTGAGTGTTCCTGGCAACAACCGACCAATTGCGTCCGTTCTTGACGAAAATGGGCATATTGATTTTTCTCGTATTAAAGATGGCTCGTTTGATCCGTCAGGATACAGTATGAATCTCGATGCAGATGGGAAGCCGCAGTTTGAGGTGAGAGGAAAAGCACCAGGTGA
>JAGLDR010000204.1 GCA_023145475.1 bacterium | reverse complement strand
GTAGCTTTACTGATTTCAGCTGTTAAAATTGCATATTCAAGCTTCTCTTTTACCCCTCGTTTCTTCCATTCATCTGTTAACTCATCTCTTACCGCTATTCCACGCATTCTTTTGTCAATCCACACATCAGAATAACCTTTTTGTCGATAAATCTCTTTTGTTCTTTTCGTGGCAAGTTCTGGGTTCTCTATCTCTTCTAAACGCTCGTAGCCAACTTGTGCCAACCATCTTTTAAACGGCTCTGCTTTCGGAGAGGGAATTGATTGAATAATACGGAGAAGACCTTGAGTTTCCGCGCAATCCGTATTACGCAACTTCCCGTCATTAGATACCATTTTCAACTGTACGATAAATTCGTACACTTCATCAACACCTTCATGCTTCAGCCTTCTTTTTAAATCACTCCAATATCTTCGCGGGTTATCTGTTGCAGTTAAAACCTCACAGATATCAATAATTGAGAAAAACCAACACTCTTTCTCGTCACTCCACACTCTTCTAATTTTTTTGTTTTCAAAAATTATAAGATTGCTCATAATTTACCTCCTCATTCGAAGTTACTTCTCTTTTTACCAATCCCTATAGTTTGAGTCAATGATAAATATTGAATGTGACAAAAAAAAGATATTTACCAATCGGGCATCTCGATACAATTGCGGTGCAATTACTCGATGACCTGACCATACCACAAATCAAGGTCACTGAGTGACGGTCGAACGACCGTTGTATCAAAGTGCCACACAATCTCATCCACAAATTTGACATCTATTTCAAATCTTGCTAATCTTCTCTTGCCGTTGACCAAGTCCGGCCAGTTTATTCGTTAAATTTTTTTAAAGGAGTATGACCATGGCCAAGAAAAAAGTTCTCATTATGGGCGCAGCAGGAAGAGATTTCCACAACTTCAACACCTACTATCGTGACAACGATGAGTTTGAAGTAGTTGCCTTCACCGCGACACAGATTCCAGACATTGATGGAAGAAAGTATCCAGCCGAACTCGCTGGTTCACTCTATCCAAATGGCATTCCAATTCACGATGAGTCAGAGCTTAAGACTTTGATTCAAAAGCATGGCGTTGAAGAAGTCGTCTTTGCTTACAGTGATGTTCCTTACAAAGTTGTTATGAACAAGAGCGCGCTCGTTAACGCTCTCGGCCCCGACTTCACCGTTATGGGCTATGGCAGAACAGCTGTTAAATCAACCAAACCTGTTATCAGCATCTGTGCTGTTAGAACTGGTTGTGGTAAAAGTCAGACAACTCGCTTTGTCTATGACATTTTCAAGAAAATGGGTAAAAAGGTTGTTGCTGTCCGTCATCCAATGCCTTATGGCGACCTTGCTGCACAAAAAGTTCAACGATTTGCTGAACTTGCTGACCTCGAAAAACATAAATGTACCATTGAAGAGATGGAAGAGTATGAGCCACATATCGTTGCTGGCAATGTAATCTATTCAGGCGTTGATTACGAAGCAATCGTTCGCAAGGCTGAATCTTTTGACCAACCAGATGTTATCTTGTGGGATGGCGGAAATAATGATCTTCCTTTTTATCAAGCTGATCTTAAAATTGTTGTTGTTGATCCACATCGTCCAGGACACGAAGAAAACTACTTTCCTGGAGAAGCAAATCTTATTATGGCTGATATTGTTGTCATCAACAAGATGGATAGTGCAGACGCAAAAGACATTGAAACTGTTAAGAAAAACATCGCAAGACTCGCTCCAAACGCACAAGTTGTTGAAGCAGACAGTGAATTGACACTCAAAGGCGACGATATAAATATCACCGGCAAAAGAGTGCTCGTTGTTGAAGATGGACCAACACTTACCCATGGTGAGATGAAGATTGGCGCTGCAGCTGTTGCCGCAAAAAGACACAATGTTGCCGCAATGGTCGATCCTCGTCCTGCAGCTGTTGGCAAAATCAAATTCACTTATGAAAAATATCCATACATTGGCGAAGGAATCCTTCCAGCAATGGGATACAGTGATGAGCAGAAGAAGGATTTAGAGACAACAGTTAACAACACAAAAGCTGATCTTGTACTCAGTGGAACACCAATTGACTTGGGCCGTATTATCAAAGCCAACAAGCCAATCGTTAGAGTTGACTACGAATTGAAACCAAAGAGTGGTTTTGAATCTGTTATTGAAAAAGCTATCAAGGCTAAGCTTTTTAACTAGTTTTTTAGTCTGATTTTGAAGGAGGGGGCTGTTTTCAGCCTCCTCTTTTTTTTTGGGGAGAAAAGTATTGTGAAAATTGTTATTGCACTTGGCGGAAACGCACTGATTAGACCTGGAGACAAAGGAACCATCGAAGAACAAGAGAAGCGTGTTGCAACTGCTGTAGATGGCATTATGCCACTGATTGAAAAGGGTCATCAAGTTGTTATTACCCACGGGAATGGTCCGCAGGCTGGCGCACGATTGATTAGAAACGAGATGGCTGAAACTGAGGTCTATCCTGACCCTCTTGTCATCTGTGTGGCTGACACTCAAGGCAGTATTGGATATATGATTGAGCAGGCACTTATTAACAATCTGCTTAAAAAAGAAATTCGTCCAAAAGTAGCAACTCTTGTAACGCAAATTGAAGTCAATCAAAATGATCCCGCTTTTCAAAAACCGACAAAACCTGTTGGCCCATTCTATACACAACAAAAAGCAATTAAAAAGATGAAAAAAGGGTGGATAATGGCAGAGGATTCAGGCCGTGGATTTCGTCGTCTTGTCCCTTCCCCTCGCCCTTTGCGCCTTGTCTCTCCTCAAGCGATTGAGACACTTATTAACGCCGATTTCACCGTCATCACTGGTGGTGGTGGTGGCATCCCTGTCTTTCGTAATGCTGAGGGAGTTCTCGTTGGTATTGACGCTGTCATAGATAAAGATTTTGCCTCTGTAATGATTGCAAAGACAATCGAGGCGGATATGCTTGTCATACTTACCGGCGTTGAAAAGGTTGCACTAAACTTCCGCAGTGAAAATCCGACATGGGTCGATACAATGACCGTTCGTCAAGCAAAAGCGTGGCTAACACAAGGCGAATTTCCAGCTGGCAGTATGGGTCCAAAAATTACTGCTGCTGCTGATTTTGTTGCAAGCAAGCGCGGACGCACAGTTCTTATTACCTCTGAAGATAAACTGACTGAAGCAATCGAAGGAAAGACCGGAACAAGAGTTGTTTCTGGTTAAATTGCAATAAGATTCTTTTGATTATTTCTGTTTCAACAACTCATTTACTGCTGCTTCAAGCTGACTATCTTTTCCTGATGAAACATCGGTTGGACTGTTCTCAACCACGATATCTGGTGTCAACTCTTTGTTTTCTAACCAGTCGCCATCAACATCTCTAACACCGATTTGTGGAATACCAAAATACATAGAGTTATCTAACATATCTGGCCACCACACTGCGGTTGTTGTTCCTGCGACAGGCATTCCAACAATTTTACCAATCTTTAATGCGCGGTAAGTATAGGCAAAAAAGTGGGCATCAGAGTAGTTGCCTTCACTGACGAGAAGAATTGATTTTTTTGACCATCTATTGTCTGGATCACCACCAAAATATGATTTTCCGCGATAGGCAAAAGTGCTGTATGACTCACCGGTAAAGAGGATTGCAAGTTGGTTGTGCAACCAGCCTCCACCATTAAATCGAGTATCAATCACAATACCCTCTTTTTCGTTATAACGGCCAAGAATATCGCTTACAATCTCTTGAAAACTTTGTTGATCCATTCCACGAACATGGACATAGCCAAGCTTTCCACCACTCAATTTATCTACCTCTTTTTTATTATTTTCAACCCACCTCGTGTAGAGCAGATTGCTCTGAGAACGCCAGCTTATTGGCTTCACTGTTACAGAATCAGTGCGACCTTTGTGCATCAGCGTCAGTCGAACGAGCTTGCCAACCTTTCTGTTAAGAAGAGCGGTAAGTTGCTGTGGATTCTTTCCAAGAACAACACCATTGATTGCAGTGATGACGCTCCCTTTCTCAATATTTTTCCCTGGAATATCAAGTGGTCCACCATGAATAACCTCTCCGATTCTCACGCCAGGACCATCGTAATCTTTCTGAAAGAATGCACCAAGTTGCGCAGAGCTATCGCCTGTCGCTGGTCTATAGATATAGCCAGAACCAGTGTGTGAAACATTCAGCTCACCAAGCATCTCTGAAAGCATTTCGGTAAAGTCAAAATTGTTAGAGATAGAAGGTAAAAATTGTGCATAATTCTTCTTCATCTCGTCCCAATCAATCCCATGCATCTTTGGATCGTACAACTTCTGTTTCACCGTTCTATAGACATGGTGGAACAGATATTCTCGCTCTACATATTTATCAACTGAAAATTCAGCACCCAAGGCAACAGGAGCCAACTTCCCTGACGCTGTCTCAAGTTTCATCATCTTTCCCGCCACAACAAGCAAGAGTATCTTTCCATCTTTTGAAAGCTGCATCTCAAACGGCGGTCTATACCACCAATTCAATGGATTTGGATGGGGAATAGAGGCGAGTTGCTTCTCTTTGCGTTCACGAAGATTTATCGCATGAATCTTGTAGCTATCTTGCATATTTGAAAAAGTATAGAGCGTCTCACCATCGGGAGAAAAACGCATCATATAATAGTTTCTAGCCACTAAAGAGAGGGTAACTTTTCTATCATCTGCTCGCTCTTTCTCAAACTTTTGCTGTTTCAGAGATGGCTTTTTCGCTGCCTTCTTATCAGTTTTTGGTGGCATTTGACCTTTTTTCGCAAGCTCTTTTTCCTCTTTTGTCAATCGGTAGTCTGCCAAAGCTTCCCCATTGAGTAAAAGTGCCGAAATAGAAGGAGTTCCAACATAAGAAACCCACGCTACCATCGCTCCATCTTGTCGCCAGACAGGAAGTTCATGGTCATATCCACTGTTTGTAACATTAACAAGCTCTGGCTTATCATCTGGAGTCATAATGGCAATTTCGCCACTCCACCGATTTCTATCAATTATCTTTGAGGCAATGTGAGCGCCATCAGGACTAAACGCATAATTCTGATCGCCATCAATATATGAAACCATATGGTTATCAGGCACAATCAGAGACGATTTTTTGGTCTTTCTGTCATACATCATCAGCGTTATACGGTTTTTCAGATAGATAACCTTTGTACTGTTTGCATTGTAGAGTGGTTGAAATGAGTCATCAGCAGACTCAATAAGTGGCTCCTCGACAAACTCAGTCGCAGCAAAAAAGTAGTGTTCCGATGTGATTGCTCGCTTCATCGTATAGAGATTCCATGACCCCTCTCTCTCGGCTGCATATAAAATCTCTTTGCCATCTGCAGAAAACGAAAGCCACCGCTCCTCACCTGGAGTGTGAGTCACCCTTGTTGTCATTCCCGATGTCAAAGAGACAGCATATATCTCTCCGTGTGCGGTAAAAACAGCCTCTTTTCCATCTGGAGAGAGTGCGATATTTGCAATGCGATTGCGATAGAGTGCAAGAGATTTTGCCATCACTCTATTTTCAGCAGGAAGGGAAAATACCAACTTTTTAGGCTCTTCACCCAGCTTGTCTGTGTATATCTCACCGTTGTAACTAAATGAAAGCATTCCAGATTTACTGATTGAGAGTGAACGAACAGGATGTGTCTTCATCGTGGTGATTTGTTTGTTGTTTTTTCCGTCTACACCCATATTCCAGACATTAAATATGCCATCTTTTTCACTAAGATAATAGATAGAATCACCTTTTTCGCTCCAGACACCGTTGCGATCTTCGCCCTTGAAATTGGTCAATTTCGTGAAGCTTTTTGCCTCAGTATCATAGACCCACACATCTCGCGTAACAGAGCTTGTGTGATGTTTACGAAATCTATTTTCATACCCTTTTTTATCAGTGTAGAGAATCTTTTTACCATCTGAAGAGATAGATGCCATCTCTGCAGGAGTTGTCAAAACTTGCGTTATAAGATTGGTTGCAAGATCTGCCCTATAAAACTCAGGAAGAGAGCGAGAGGGAAACTGGACAGAAGATTGAGAGTCGATGCGAGAAGCGGTAAAATAGATCTCTTTACCATCTGGAGACCACGACGGCCAAATATCGGGAGATGAATGTTTGGTTACTCGTTTTACTACGCCACCAGCAACAGGAACAGTGTAGATATCAAAATTCCCATGTCTATTGGTTACAAACGCGATTTGAGTGCTATCTGGAGACCAGGCAGGCATTGTTTCATATGATGCATCGGTGGTCAATTGACGCACTGAACCGCCATCAGATGAACCAATATAGATGTCACCTTTATAGGTAAATGCTATAAACTTTCCATCTGGAGAGATGGCAGGATAACGCAACCACTTCATAATCGTCTGAGATGAGCCAGGAAGAGTTGGTAAGACCACACTCTCTTTCGGCGTCTTTTTATAAGTATTCTCAAGGTGTTGTGGATGCTCACATCCAACAGAAAACAAAAACAGTGCAATAAACAAAAGATAAATCACGCGCATGAAACCCTCCATGGTTCAAACAAAATCAATTCATTGTAATATAAAAGAGGAGATAGTAAACTATATTTTAGAAGGAAAAAATGATCAGTAAAGAAAACCAAAAAGATAGAGAGGAATTTCATATTTACTTCCGTAAAGCATGTCATCTTTTACCAAAAAAGCATCCTCTAACCTCTCTTTTATCTGCTTTTTACTTTTCCCCTTTCCTCCAATCTCAAATATCCTGTTTTCTACTTCAAAATCACCCGTTTTTGAGAAATATATCTTTTTCCCTGAGTTTTTTATCATTTTTATAAAAAAGATCTCTCTAACTGTCCCTATTTTCAATTCATACCCAATCTCACTAATAATTGCAGCATAGAGATCTGGATTGTCCAGATACATCTTCTCCGTCTGTTTTAAGATAGCGGATCCCTGCCTGTTTTCACCTATCAATTCAGCTAAGCCCGTTTCATGAAGAATATCCATATAGTGAGAAATTGTCTTCGCATCAATTCCTATATTTTTTGCAACACTGTTTCGATTCAACTCTCCTGGCGGAATTGTTGCTAAATAGGAAAGAATTCGCTTGAAATTTGATAAACTATCTGTCTTTAAACGATAAAAATTCGCAATATCTTCAAAAATAGTCTTTTCAATTATTCTAAAAACCTTTTGGTAATATGTCTCTTGGTCTTCCAAGTAAAACGGATAGTAACCCCTCCCAAGATACTCTTTAAAGTGTCCTTTTATCTTCTTTATACCCGCCAACTCCTCTTCAATTTTACTACGATTCTCCACTATATCTTGAAAAAGGATTGGAGCAACATCAGCCACCTCGTTAAAGAGTAAGTACTCTCTAAACGACATCCCTCCAATTCTGAAGAGAACTCCGCGTCTTGACAAATCATAAGCACCTTTGATAAGGTCGATGCTTGAACTGCCAGAAAAAACAACTTTTATATCAGGATATGAGTCATAAAGATTTTTCAGTTCTTGATTCCAGTTGGCATACTTGTGTATTTCATCTAAAAAATAATAACGAACACCGTAATCTTCGTATAGTTCGTTAACAAAATCTATTAATGAGTGTGTTGAAAAATAGATATGATCAACTGAAACATACATACATTCATCAATATCCTCTATCTTTTCTTTAATATATTGGAGAAGCAGAGTTGTCTTTCCTGTCCCTCTCGGACCAATCAGTCCCGTTAACCTATTTTTAATATTAAAATCTTTGTATATGTAACGATGATGCTTGTATTCTGTCGCATTCAACAATCGTTTGTAACTGTTTACAAAATCTTTCATCATGACTACACTCCTTCAATTGACACTAAAAGCTGGAGTCCACTCCAGAACTAACATCATTATATTGGAGTCCACTCCAGATGTCAACCTTTAAAAATCGCAAAGAAAACGAAAACGGTTGGCACCACCAAAAGTAAGAAGAGCCACAGATAGCTCTGTTTTTTTGCAAAATTAAGCGTCCACCCTGCCCATTTCACTCTTTTTGGTACCCAGACACGGGTATCAACATCAGAAGAGTAAACGGAAGCCCACTTCCAATTGTCTTGGTTGCTCCATTCGATTTCGTTGATTTCTTTTTGATTCATTGGGTTGCTCCACCATTATTATACGCTTCACACCCCTTCTGATATCCTAAATCACACGCTTTTTTGTAATATTTCATTGCGTCATCAACTCTTTTATCATCTTCAAAGATAGCGCCAGCAAGAGCGCACCCACCATAGTATCCCGCGTCACACGCTTTTTTAAAATAGACAAGTGCCTTCTTTCTATCAATATCGCCACTGCACTTTCCTTTTTTATAAATCATACCAACAGTAAAACAGCTTTGCGCGTAGCCGAGTTCACACGCTTTAACTGCTTTTTCCAGCGGAATCTTGACCCCTTTTGAACAATTTTCAAGCAACATAATGGCAAAATTATAGCAGGCGAATGCGGTGTTTCCATGGCACGCTTTTGCATAATATTGTTCATACGCTGCTGGTTTTTTTCCTTGCAACTCAAGCCCATATCCATAGAAATAACAAGAGCTTGGATTTTTCTTCTCACACGATTGTTTAAGCAGTGCAAGCCACGAATCCGCAAAAATCGTACTCAAAATCTCTTTCTGTTTCTTTTCAGCTGGAACAGCGTCAACAACCACTTTTTGAACTTCAGAAACGCCGTAAACCAGCCCATACTTTCTGATAAAATCCCGAGCAATAGATATATTCTTCCTTATAATCGGCACATCCATCTTAAAGAATTTGCGAAGTTT
>JAGLDR010000203.1 GCA_023145475.1 bacterium | reverse complement strand
GTTGATGACATTGCAATGTTGGTAAAAAATCATTTTGGTGACGCGGCTGAACCGCTCTATGAACGGTTGATTTTCTTTTTTAAGGCGTTGCATCGGAATAAGTTTGTGGTGCTCTAAACAGCAAAGTTACCCCGACTTTTGTGCATGAAATGCATTATCTGGCCCCAACTTTTGTGCATGAAATGCGTTATCTGACCCCAACTTTTGTGCATGAAACGCATTATTTGACCCCAACTTTTGTACATGGATTAAATTATTTGTTGATTTTACTGAGGAAAAACATCATGCTGTTCACTGCACTTTTTCATGTGTTGAATCATTTATGCGGTCACAACCGTATAATAATCACTTTTTTATCTTGCTATAGCCGTATAATATGCATTAATTTCCGCAAAATGTGATTTATAGTTGCCATTGCATCTGAAATAGCTTTGCCGGGAAAAATGTTGCTTATTTTTGCTATGAAAGTAGAATACTTATCGCATTTTTGTTATTACTATGATACTCGCGGGAGGTTTTACTATGGTTCAGAAACATATTCCTTTTAATACGATGGAGAAGGCGCCACTTTTTACGCTGTTTGATACCGACGGAAATGAGCTTTCGCTCAAAGAGTTCGCTGGAAAGTGGGTTGTACTCTATTTCTATCCAAAAGATAACACTCCAGGTTGCATTATTGAAGCTACTGGATTTACAAAGTTCCTGCCGGAGTTCACTGAAATTAATACTGTTATTCTTGGTGTCAGCCCTGATTCACAGGCGTCACATCAACGCTTTCGTGAAAAAAAGCAGTTAGAGGTTCGCTTGCTGAGTGACCCCGATCATACTGTTCTTAAACAGTACGGTGTATGGCGTCCAAAAAAGATGTTTGGCAAAGAATTTCTTGGTGTAGTGCGATCAACCTTTATTATCGATCCAGCTGGCCTTGTACGCCATATTTGGGATAAGGTTAAGGTAACAAATCATGTTGAAACTGTCTTAGAAACCGTTAAAACATTACAAAATAGCTGAGGAGTTAGATATGAAAATCAGAAGTATTGCCATTTTAGTATTGTGGATTGTACTCATCTCGTGTAGTAGTGACAGTAAACCATCCGACAACGACAGTGATAGTATTGCTGACACACAATGTACCAATGGGGAAATTCGTTATATTGAATGTAATCCTGGCGGTGGAGGAACTCTTGCTGATGAGGATTCTCACGACGACGGTGGACTTATTATTCCAGATAGCACTGCTCAACAAGATGAAGATGATACAGAGCAGCAAGATGAAACTGCTGATGATCATTTTGAACTCCCCGATGAAGACACAGTTGTGATGCAGGTCTTAGCAATTTCTGGGCTTCAACAGCAGATATGTCGAGATAACCAGTGGCTTAATGAAGGCGAATGTAGTGATGATATAGCAACTGCTCCGTGCGATGATGGTGAAGTGCGCTTTTTGGCATGTGGTACCGATGACGGTGGCATGCAGAAACAGATTTGTGCATCTGGATCGTGGGCAGACAGAGGGAGCTGCGTAGAAGGCGGCATTGGCGGAGAGTCAGATTGTGATGCTGGCGATGAGCTGAAAGTTCCCTGTGGTTCAGACAGTAGCGGCACTGGAACTCTGATTTGCGAAGACCATCAGTGGGTAATGAGTGAGTGCGATACATCATCCTGCTTGAATGGTGATATTCAGATTATTTCATGTGGTCAAGATTCTCAGGGCTCTCAGCGAAGAGTCTGTGTAACTGGCTCGTGGAAAAATGATGGAAGTTGCGTGTTTAATGCAGCGAGTGGCGATTTGCTTGTCGCTCAAATAGAGCGAAACGGCATGGGTATAACCAGCCTTATTGAAGAGTTTGCCTATAAGACAGATGGCACCGATACATGGAAAGAGTTATATAGAAAAAAAGAGGCGCTTGCTTCAAGCGACCCTCTTACAACCTATGAAATTGAAACGACAAAAACTGGTGCAGTTCTTTCAAGAACAACCGCTCTCATTGTGGGCGATACTGTTATTGAATGGCGTGAAGAGGAGTGGGGCATAGAAGGTGTTATGCCGCTCGAAGATGGCTCAATGCCAACAGATGGCCGAACTCGCTTTACCCGCCTAGATAGAAATGGTGTTGTAATTTCTGAGGAGTTACTAACATACGATGTTGATGGTAATATTATCACTATAGTAAGAACTTATCTAGATGGTGGTCCTGTCGATAGAACTACATTCTTTGGAACAGGTGAACTGATTACAAAAACAGAGTCTTTTACTGCGGAAGGCATCAAACTCTCTATCTCTGTTCGCGATTTGTATGGCAATATCATTATGAAAGAGGAGCAACTCGCAGATGGAAGAGATGTTGAAAATTATCTCAATGTTCACAACGCTTCACTTAATGATTTTTACTGGACAATGCGTGAATTTGATGGTGATGAGAATATAACATCATACAAAGAAAAAAGTGTAGACGGCGGAGCTCTGTACACCCTAACATACAGCTATGCTGATGGGCATATCACACAAGAAAAATGCGCAACACCACTGCCAGAACGAAAAGCATGCACACAGTGGGGATTACCCGCTGCTGCTGTCGGAAACTATGCGATTGCCTATACTTATGATGGCGAAGTGTTGACTACAATTGAGAAATCAGCGCAAGTTGATGGAAAAAAAGAGATAATTTCAAAGGCCATCTTTGCAACTGCGCCACCACAGGCAGTTGGAAAAATTGAGTCCTATTTTACGGCTATTGAACGAACCTTCTGTCAACATAAATTTACCAATTGGGAAGATAGAAATGCCGTTGATTATCTGTGCGATTCAACAGATGCTGCAATATCTACAAATGGCTTGATTCATTCTGAGAAATGGACATGGGATGTGCAAGGTCGGCTCCTCACAAAAATAGGAAAGATTGATCCTGACGCTCCAACTGACAAGACCTACAAAGATTCATACGGTGTTACTAATGGCGCAGATGGAAAGACAGACAAAGTTGTCTACACAAATAATTACAATGTCATAGCTCCAAACTCAATCGAATACCACTACACATGGGTTGGAAATACGATGAACGAGAAAAAATATACTGTTGCATCAGCAGTACCAACATTTGTCTATAACTATGCAATTACCTATACAAAAGTGGGCGATTTGTTAAAAAGTGTTGAAATGAAGCAATCATCCGAAGATGGCGTTACCGTTAATGCGTGGAATATCTATGAATATAATACCGAGGGATACCAAATAAAGCATATAGAAAAGCGAGCTGATGGAACTGTTTATATTGAACGAGAATGGTTTGATACACATGAAGTTTCTGGAGCAACAAGAATGGCCGTTGATGGAACAACAGTGATTGAAACATACTCTTATGCAACACCTGGAATCGTGGAAAGTTCTTTTTGTGAAGCAGAGGGATGTACCGCTCCTATTTTAGCTCACGGATATGCTCTAAATGGAATTCCACAACACTATTGGAATGAACTATATACCTATGATAGTGAAGGACGAAAACTCTCCCACAAAATTGATGCTGGCACCGATGATGGAACAGGAACTGTTGTACAAGTACCAAATGCCCTCTCTGAAAAGTATGAGTATAATGCAGACGGTATCCCATTTATCGTTGATCTGAGAAAAGAGTATCCTGATTGCTGGACAACACCTGGCGTATGGGATGACACACTGCTTGCATTTGGCACCCACTCGGCAATTTTACTGCAAGAAAAACATCGCCTTGAAACAGATGGAGAGTATACCCCCATCTCACAGAAAGCGACATGGCTTGAGGCAACTATTGAGGTTTCTCACACTTTCATTGAGGTTGTTTATGGCGCCAATGGTCCTATCGTTGCATCGTGCCACTATGAGAATTGCTTTGCATCATCTCTCGCTTGTAAAGAGGCTGTTTATTTAGGCATTTCTCACGATAACGCCTCAATTTGTAACAATGCAAAGGCGACTTTCACCTATGATGATGACGGCAACGAAATCAAAGAATCGTCACTAGATTCTACCGATGCAGAGTGGGATGTCAGAGAGACAACATGGCAAGAAATTAACTCTGTTTGGGTAATTCTGAAGAGTGAAAGAAAGGTGAAGGGATATACAATCTCTATGGAAGAGTATAACGATAAAGGACAGTTGATTGAGGAATTTAATGATGCACCACATGGGATTAACAGTTCTAATGACCCTAATTTAAAGTTTTCCCATATAAAGTATGAGTATGATGAGCATAACAATCTTGCAAAAGAGATTTATCTGAATCGTGCAGATGAGGAGTATCGCTTTATTCTGCATGACAATCGCTATAACAGCGACGACCAGCTTGAGATGATTATGCGTAAAGACCAAGATGGGCGTATTCTCGGCTCCACTCAGATGCTCTATGGCAGCGCAACAACTGTTGAATAGTCGATAAATTTATGCATCTTTTTTCAGCACAGAATCTGGCAAAATACTACAATGATGTTGTGGTTTTCCGCAATGTCTCGTGGGGAATGGAGTCAGAAGACAAAGTTGCACTTGTTGGACTAAATGGGTGTGGCAAATCAACACTTCTCAATATGATTATTGGTGAGGTAACAGCAGACGAAGGCGAAATAGCACGTAATCGTGACCTGAAAATAGGATATCTTCCACAGACACCAACATATAAAAAAGATGAGAAAATTGTAGATCACATCTTTACAGGGAATGATCCACGAGTTGTTACAATCAAACAGTATGAAGAGGCGTGTATCTCTGGCTCTGATGATCTTGAGGCTCTTTCTGAAAAGATGGACAGATTGGATGCTTGGAACTATGAAAACGACATCAAAGCAATTTTAGATAGGTTAGTAATTGTTGATTTGACGCAAAAAATGTCCACACTTTCAGGCGGAATGCTTAAAAAAGTGGCACTTGCGCGAATGTTAATTGCCGATTCAAACCTGCTGATTTTAGATGAGCCGACAAACCATCTCGATTTAGACACCATTATCTGGCTGCAAAAATATTTAGCAACCGTAAAGAAAGGTGTTTTGATGGTAACACACGATCGGTATTTTCTTGATGCAATTTGTACCTCAATATATGAAATTGAGCATAGTGAGCTGTTTCAATATAAAGGTAACTACTCGTTTTATCTCCGGAAACAGCAAGAACATCAGCACAGTGAAGAGATGAACAAACGGCGTGTTCAGACGATTTTGAGGAGAGAGCTTGCATGGCTTTCCCGTGGAGCACGAGCGAGAACAACCAAATCAAAAGAGCGGATAAACAAGATTGATACTATGCGCTCGATGGAGTGGAACGAGGAAGATGAGAATTTTGAACTGGCAATTACCGGTGCCCGCATGGGAAAAAAGATTCTCGAAGTCGAGAATCTCTCAAAAATATATGATGGCGTTTCGATTGTTTCAGATTTTAGTTACACCTTCAAACGGGGTGAAAAACTTGGAATCGTTGGCCCAAATGGGAGTGGAAAATCGACACTGCTTGATCTGATATCGGCATCAGTTAAACCTGATGGTGGCGAACTTGATAAGGGAATAAATACCGTCGTCGCCTATTTTGATCAAACCTCGCGAAATTTGCCAGAAGATATGAGGCTGCTTGATTATGTAAGAAGTTCCGGAGAGGTCATATCACTCAAAGATGGCGATGTTTTGACCGCATCAAAAATGTTAGAACGCTTTTTGTTTCCCTCTGGAATGCACTACACACCAATCGCAAAATTGTCAGGTGGAGAGCGCCGCCGACTCTATCTTTTGAAAGTTCTGATGACCAATCCTAATTTCATCATTTTAGATGAGCCGACCAATGATTTAGACATCAAAACTCTCTCTATTTTGGAAGATTTTCTCAGACATTTTGAAGGCAATCTTCTTGTTGTTAGCCACGATCGTTATTTTATGGATAGAACGGTAGACCATCTGCTTGTTTTTGATGAACAGCATAAAATTACTCGTTATTCAGGATTTGTTTCTGAATGGATTGAAAGCTTCAAAGATGCAAAAAAGATAAAAGAACCAAAAAAACAGCCACCAAAAGTGGTTGAGCAAAAAATCGCACCAACAGAAAAAAAGTTAGGCTACAAAGATAAACGAGAGCTTGAGCAGATTGAACAAGAAATTCCAAAATTAGAAGAAGAAGTTTCCAAAATCGAACAACTGATGAATGGTGCTGCGACATCTCCCGAAAAGTTAGTAGAGCTGGGGCAGAGACACCGTGAAGCTTCAGAATTGTTAGATAAAAATATTGAGAGATGGACGATTCTTGAAGAGAAAAAGGGTTCGTAGAAAGCAAATTGTCACATCGTTAAAGATATCCATTTTATAATTCATTCCACATTTTTGACACCAAATTTGCCATTTTTTTGCATCTACAGTAGAGTGTTTTTGAGAAGTAATAATTATCTAACAGGGAGTTTATTTGGAAAAGATTCTCAGAGAGCCAACCCCCGAAGATCACAATCTCAGAGGCAGACTTTACCAAGTGAAGGACGGAGCCGGACAGGCGACTTTTGCGGAATATGATTTTAAAGGAAATCCTATATCAAAACTTCAGGAGACACTTCAGGATTATGAAACAGAAGTCAATTGGGATAACGCCCAAACCTTCGACAGCACAACATACACAACAACCTCAAAACACGATGCTCTGAACAGACCAGTTGAGACAGTGACGCCTGATAGTTCAAAATATATTCCAACCTTTAATCAGGGTGGAGATCTCGACACAGTCGGTGTGCATCTCCGTGGAGTGAAGTTCCCCCAAAACTTATC
>JAGLDR010000202.1 GCA_023145475.1 bacterium | reverse complement strand
ACGATTCTTGAAGAGAAAAAGGGTTTGTAGTCGATGTTTTAAAGGAGTGCTCAATGAGATTATCTATTTTATTCTTACTCTTATTAACGATTTCGTGCCAAACAGAACCATCTTCTGCTGAGCGTTATGCGGCATTTTCTCAAGAGCTGCCAAACGGTGCCTCCTGCCCACAGTTAGATGCAAAAAAAGCGGCCGAGATTGTGGCAATATCAATCGCCTGCATTGATCATGAGTATCCAAATAAACCAGGACATATCTACACATCAGACGAATCTCTCAGACCGCCAAAAGTGGCGACTCCCGTCTTTTATGGCTGTTTTGATTGGCATAGTGCTGTCCATGGTCATTGGACAATGGTTAAGATATTGAAAATGTTTCCCAATATAAAAGAATCGATTGAAATACGGAAGATACTTAACAGCCACTTCACGGCTGAAAAAATGGCTGCGGAGTTAGCGTTCTTTAACGAAAAAATGCACAAAAGTTTTGAACGAACCTATGGCTGGGCGTGGTTTTTGAGACTCTATGCTGAAGTGTATTCATTTGATGATCCCGATGCAAAAAAGTGGTCAAAAAACATGAAGCCACTTGCTGATGAACTTGCAAAAAGAACCGCAAAATATCTCAATAATTTGACAGTTTCAGTCCGTGTTGGAACGCATAGTAATCTCGCGTTTGGACTGAATCATATTTTTGATTACACTCGTGCAACAGGCAACACATCCCTGAAAAATCTCATCAAAAAACGGGCAAAAGATTTCTATCTTCAGGATAAAAACTGTCCCGTTCCCTATGAACCATCTGGCGTCGATTTTATCTCGCCGTGCATGGCAGAAGCCTATCTTATGCAGCGGGTTTTGCCACAAAAAGAGTTTGTTGCGTGGCTTGACAGCTTTCTTCCACCACTCTACTCTGCGGACTTTAGAAATCTGCAATCACCGCCCGTGATAAAAAATAAAAAAGATTATCAGATAGGCCATCTTATCGGTCTTTCGTTTCAACGAGCATGGTCGATGAATGGTGTTGCGCAGGCGTTGCCCGATTCAGACCCGAGGAAGGAGATTTTTCGTAAAATTGCGGATATTCACTGTGAGAAAGGGATTGCTGACATGAAGGAGAGCGGATATGGTGGCTCTCACTGGCTGGCTAGTTTCGCGACATACATGTTGGTAGGAGATAGATGAGAGCGTTTTATATCATAACACTTTTCGCCCATATTAATGTTAGACTCAATAAGAAGATATCAAGTATGGGAAAAAGACCAGTTTGATGCTGGGTTTCCACGAGAAGAGGCTCTCACTAAAATAAAATCTGCACTGGGCAACAGTCTGATAAAGATTATAGCGGGTCAAAGACGATGTGGAAAGAGTTTTCTTATGCGTCAAATTATTAATGAATTAATAAAAGGCGCAAAAGCAAGACCTCAAGCCATTCTTTACATAAATATGGAATATGGGGCATTCGGGTTTATAAAAAGCTATAAGGAGCTTTTTGCGGTTGTGAAATCTTTCAGAAATGAGTTTCCAGAAGATAAGAAACGATATCTTTTTATTGATGAAGTTCAGAAGATATCAGAGTGGGAAGTTGCGGTTAATTCGCTTGCTCAAGATTTTACAGAAGAGTGGGAGGTTTTTATATCTGGCTCAAATGCGTCGCTACTTTCAGGCGAGCTTGCAACATTGCTGTCTGGTCGATATCTTTCATATACACTTTATCCATTCAGTTATAACGAATACTTGGGAATAAGGGGCTTCAC
>JAGLDR010000201.1 GCA_023145475.1 bacterium | reverse complement strand
GATTTTGGGAGCATATCGTCATTTGCGATTGCCATTGGATATCTGCTCGCTGCCATAATTCCTGCGTTTGTCGCACTAATGATGGCGAGAATCGCACCAATCGCCACTATTTTTCCCCAAGCAGAGCCGCCAATCTGCACTGCAAGAAGTGAGATAGGTCGCAACGAGCCAGCAAGGGCATCCGGAGAGACTACACCAATAGTTACAAAGACGACGGAAATATAAATGATCGTAATGAAAACAAGAGAAATGATCATCCCTTTTGGGACATTTCTGCCAGGGTTTTCAATCTCTTCTGCAACACTAGCCACCTTCAAAAGTCCTGCGTAACTAACAAAAATAAAGCCTGCAGCGGCGAATATCCCAGAAGAACCAGAAGAGAGAAATCCCTTATAGTGCATTATCTCAATGCTGCCCGTTCCCTGCCACACAAGATAGAGAAGTAGTCCTCCAACAAGCAGGCCAAGAATCATCTGCATTTTGCCAACTTGACGAATTCCCACGATATTAAGAATGGTCAGCAGTACGGTTAAAACAATCGCTATAATCCGAGGGTCAGCTTGAAAGAAAAGTGATGAAAATGTTGCAACAGCAAGAAGAGCAACAGCGCTTTTAAGCGCAAGAGAGAGCCAAGTGAGAAGCCCATAAGTCATGCCAACACCTGAGCCAAAACTTCGTGCAACATAGAAGTATGCTGAGGCAGTCGTAGGCATCGCTGAGGTAACTTCAGCCTTTGAGAAAACGGCAATCAATGCGAAAAAAGAGGCAACAAAATAGGCGGCAATAAGCCCCGGTCCTGCAATAGAATAAGCCATTCCAGGCAAGATAAACACACCATAAAGCATTGAGCTAACACTGATAGCAACAACATACGAAAGTGACAGTTTGTGTTTGGACATAGACCAGTTTCCTCATGTAATCGAACAATTTCTTCTCTTATTATAATAAATTTTTATGAAATTTGACACTAAAGTGATAGAATGTTTTTTCAATCTCTGGAGGTAAGTATTATGAAGAACGCGTTTTTTATGTTTTTTGTTCTCCTTTTTATGGTCAGTTGTGGCAATAAAATCGTGACTGCATCTGATGATGACTCAGGCACAAATGATAACTCTGGGAGCGATGATGGTGACTCAACTCAGTTTGATGATGATGCAGTTCAAGACAGTGATGAAGTTGATGATTCTGATAGCGCGTCTACCTGTTTTTACAATGGAAAAGAGTACAATGTTGGAGACACATTTCCCTCTGATGATGGATGCAATACCTGTTCATGCGGTGAAGATCTCTCTATAAATTGTACCTCTATGGCGTGCGAATGCAGCGATGGTGAAAAGAGATATTACTCTTGCCCAGGAACAAATCTTGTGGTTGAGGAGTGCGTCTGCACTGATGGGCATGAGTGGGCATGTATAGATTCACCTGAATCGTTGTGTGAAGCAGAAGGGTGTGTTGGTCCTGGTGATAGCGTGGGTGTTTATCCCGATGCGCCATCATGTTGTGATGGACTCGATGTTTCGACAATATATAAGATAGATGACAGTTCAGAGATGCTCTGGTGCAGTCCACTTGATGGTGCTGTAATTTGTCTGAAACTTAACGATAAAAAGTGCGAAAAGGGCGAAGATATCTGTAATTCTCCGGCAGACTGCAAAGATGAGAGAGAGATAAAGTGTGATGATGGGACAGAGCATGACTGTTGGATGGAAGAGCCTGTCGGCTGTAAAGGAGATAAGATTGTTGCGTTACAAAAAGGGTGTTGGGCGTGTGTCAATCCCGATACTTGTTCGTCGGTTGGGGAGACAAATTGCACTCGAGATGATGAGTGTGGTGATTTGGTTTTTGCCTACTGTCACCGTCCTTTTGGGGAGTGTTCTGCCGCTGGTGTCTGTCAAAATGTTGAAGATACAGGATGCCTAGAAATATACGATCCAGTGTGTGGTTGTGATGGAAACACATACGGAAATCCGTGCGAAGCAGATCAAAATGGTGTAAATATAGCATTAAAAGGCGAATGTTCGTAGAGACGATGCATGCTGTTATTTCCGCGAAGGCGGGAATCTATTTTTTCCTATTGATTTGGAGAATAAAATGATTTTTCGTATAACTTTGACTCTACTAATTTCGGTAGCATTTTTATCTTGCACTCAACTGACACCATTTTATGAGGGGTCCTTCCAAGATGCAGATGTGACTGATACAAGCGATTCATTTGACGACCGCGACAGTGATGTTGCAGACAGTGGAGACTCTATTAGCGATATTGATGTTACAGACAGTGGAGACTCTATTAGCGATAATGATGTTACAGATAGTGGTAACTCCACTAGTGATAATGATATTGCAGATACTAGCAATTCTGCTGATGATAGCGATGCAGACAATAGTGGTCTAACCTGTGATGCTGAGCAGCCAGATCTGTGTGGTACAGATGATAGTGATTCTTTTGAAATTATACCAACCAATCAGACAAAATGTTATAATAAGTCCATAGAGATTACTTGCCCAACGCCCGGAAAAGACTTTTATGGACAAGATGCACAATATCCTCACGCGACACGAACATTTACAATACAAGGGAAAGCCCCAGAGGAAGAAATCTTTGATTCAATGACGGGACTTGTTTGGCAAAGGAATATTTCTCAATCTCGTTATAATGTCAGCTCTGCACACAGCCATTGCAGGTTATTACAATATGGTTGTGGTGCAAAAGGAGCCTGGCGATTACCAACAATTGAAGAACTGTCAACTATCATTGATTATGGAGAAGATGATGTAGCCATTGATGAAGTTGCTTTTCCTGACACGCCGGAAAGCATGTTCCTCTCATCTACTTTTCCCTCTGAGAGTAGTGGTTATCTTTGGGTTGTTCATTTTCAGTTTGGAACAGTTGAATATGCTATGCATTATTCGCCTCTTCATGTTCGCTGTGTGAGAGGAAAGTTTTGCAGTCACTCTTCTCGATTTACCTCTTCTACTGTTTCTAATGATGTTGTTGTAACTGATTCAACAACGAGGTTGATTTGGACAAAAAACTATGAATTGGCAAAGAATTGGCAAGAGGCACTTAGCTATTGTGAGAATCTTACTTACGCAGAAGAATCAGACTGGCGACTACCCAATATTAATGAAATTAAAACATTAACAACCTATTCAAATTATGCCCCTGCTTCTTATTTCCCAGATATGCCTTCAATCAGCTTCTGGTCTTCAACCACCGGCAAGACCGCTTTAGATTTTGCTATGAACATCTCTTTTAATGCGGGGTTGGTGGGTTCTCTATATAAAGGGTATGACAATGGTGTCCGATGCGTAAGATGATTGCTGGCTCTATAAGATTGATACTTAAGGATACCATTCACTGAAAATTTGACTTCAGATGCTTTTATTGGTAAAGCTCTCCAGCCTAAATATGGGTATATAACTTTAAGGAGTCTACAATGGTTGTTCTGAAAAATTTGTTAGTTATCGTGATGGTTCTTTTTATGGTGATTTCATGTGATGATAGTGATGCATCACAAAATGGAGAGGATGCTGATAGAGTGCTTCAAGATGGTGACGCTCAATCAGATGTTGATGAAATAGTTGAGGATAGTGAAGCTCACTCAGATGAAGATGCTGTGGATGATGCATTTTCTCAAATAATGTGTGATGCCTTTGAAGGCACAGAGAGAAAGATAACAGGGCAGGCGGCATTTAAGGATTTTGGTGCAGCTCACGCCTATCCAAATCTTCCGATGAAGATTGCCCTCATAAAAAATGCAGATAACTATTTTCACTTTGATCCTAATAAAAATGGTGTCTATGTTATCTCTCTTAACAAGAAGAGTCTGTTTAGCAAGGCGTACAATGTCGATGAAGAGGAGCTTGTTGTAAGCGGTGGTGCTCCAAACGCAAAATGCACAGATACTCTTATCGAGCAGTGGGAGATTACGGTAAACCAACACGGTGTTTTAAGCGATCCAGGCGTGGTGGTTAAGCTTGTAGCCACAGAGGAAGAGGATGTTACTGTTATAATCAAGTATAAATCAGAGTAAATTACTTATAAGTCACCGTCAGTTTCCACAGCTCACTTCCATGAATGTCGTCATCTCCGGTGAAAACCATATAAGATTCTGCTGCGGTGAGATTTTCTATATCGTGTGGAAGGTTTGCTGCAAGTGTGTTTAGTTTCATTGTGTGTTCCGGTGTTCCATCGCTGACATAAAGCTTTCTTGTCTTGTTTTCCACAAGAGAAAAGAAGAGAAGTCCATTATGGAAATGAAGTTTCTCAATAGAACGGTCAATATAATCAAAAGACGAGTCAGCAGGTACAAAAGGGAAATCAGCTATTTTCACTGTTCCTAACTCTGTTCCATCGCTTTTCCATACCTCTCCACTTTTGCAATTTTCATCATAACTTGAGCAGTGTTCACCTTTGTTCAGTGAAAAATAGAAAAAGTTTTCTCCAAAAACGCCTTCTGCAATCAACCCTTCTTTTACAATTATCTGTTGAGTGCCTTCTTTTGTGCCATCAGTTTTCCAAATCTCATGAGTCAAATGTGTTGTAAAATAAACCACTTCATCTTTTTGAGCAATAAAATTGATAACCCCAGCACCATTAAAAGATTTTAATGGCTTTGTTCCCTCTTGTGTTCCATCTGTCGTCCACAGTGTATGTTGAGTTTGATCATCTTCATTTGTAAAAAAGAGATGCCTATTTTCTATTTCTCTAAAAGATGCCAGATAGCCAGGCGCTCTTTCTTGCCCTGGTATTTGTAGGAGAGTAAGTCGTGCACCTTGCGTTAAATCTTTTTGTATTTTTTCTCCTTTCAGTGCCCAGAGTTCTCCTGACCTCCAAAAGAACATAGTTTCATCAGAAAAAGCAAGGATGATGATTTTACCTTCATAATCCTGATACAGTGTCATTTCCTCTAACTCTCCAATTTCATTTTCTTTATAGAAATAATCTCCAACCCCATCATTCACTATAGATGCAACAGAAACATAAAGTCTATCATCTAAAATAGACAGTTCGGGAGCGTAAAACTCTCTATCTGGAGAGTCTCTATCTGAAAAGTCAAAAGTGAGAGTTGTACTTGCCAAACCGTCAACTGCATAGATATTTTCTCCTTGAGCAAAATAACCACGCTTTTCAGCTGCAATACTCTGATCGATAAAAGAGACTCTTTTCACAGGAATATCTGAGAACGATGTCTTTTTCAGACTCTTTCCATCTTCAAAACAGTAGAGATCACCTCTATCTACACCAGCGCCATTTATCTTTCGTTGCTGTGAAAAATAGATAGAGTTACCGACAGCGAAAACAGTATCAATTTGAGATGCATCGGTTCCTTTATCTGATATATCTTTAAGTAGTTCAGATGTGTGATTGCTCAAATTGTAATTCCAGAGTTCTGTTCCAGTGAATTCATCAAAATGAGGATAGACAACATAGGTATCCATCATAATTGTGACAGGATAGATTATTGACATATCAATGCTTTCACTTTGATCTTCGTTTATTTCAAGTGTCCCACTCGCTGTTCCATCACTGATAAAAAGATAGCGTTCATGGAGCACTGTTTTTTGCTCTCCTGGAGTCTTTCCGGACATATATTCTTTCACAAGCTTAAAAAGGAGGTTCCTGTCATTTGCATCGTGGCGAGAGACAGTAAACTTCAGTTCATCAAACTCTTCAAAGTTGTTTTCTACTGAAAGAAGTGTTTGCTTTTCTTGCAATTTTTCCCCGTCTTTTTGTTCCAACAAAACGATTCGGCCATCCTCTTTTCGAGCAATCACAATCATATTGTTGTCAATCGCATTAGCATACAAGACCTCTTTCCATGAAGCGGAGATCTTTTCAAAAACATCAGTTGTATAATCATAACTATTCACCGCATCTTTCGTTGCAAAGAAGAGTTTATTGTGGATGGTAAACAGAGTATCTTTTTTTATATCTGAATCAGTAGAAAAACTTTTTGTTCCCTCTGCCGTTCCATCGGTCACATAGAGAGTATCTAACTCTTCATCAACATAATAAAGTATCTCATTTGCAAAGTGGTGAGAGGTGAAATCTAGACCAACATGGTCATTTTTATCAGTAATCAACTTTTGAGTGTTATTTTCTATATCAAACAGCCAGAAAGATGTTTCTTTGATGATGAGATAGAAGCGATTTTCTTCTCCCGCGACAGAAATATTGTTGACATTACCAGATTCTAGAGAGGGAATAGTCTCTTTTGTACCTTCAACGGTGCCATCAGTGACAAAAAAGATAAGTTCCCCTGATTCTGTTTTTGCTGTGGTATACATTTTGTTATTAATCAGAAATAAATTTTCAAAAGTTGTGAGTCGTTTTTTCAATACAGCAACACTCTTGTTTTTTGTATCTATGGCAAAAAGTGCATTATCATTCTGAGAATAGAGTAAAAGTTTATCCCCAATCCCATGCATTTTTACCCCGAGGGGGCTTTCATCTCTATCAAAAGATATCATATCAAGGTTTGCAATCTCATCACTCAGGTTTCCTGTCGTTCCATCAGATTCAGTATATAGAATTTTGTATGAGAATGGTGGAAAACCCTCCATGCAGATGTAATAGAAAGCATTTCCAATTTCAGTGATGGTTGCAGGTGTGAATATATAAGGCAAACAGTCGCCCCAATCATTCTCTGCGACTATTCGTGTCCC
>JAGLDR010000200.1 GCA_023145475.1 bacterium | reverse complement strand
TTTGTAGAACAGGAAAACTGTTTGCATTTATGCACGAAGGAATAGTTCCAGACATTATTGTTATGGGCAAGGCTCTTGGTGGTGGCGTATTTCCTGTCAGCGGAATCGCAGCAGACAAAGATATCATGAGTGTTTTCACACCAGGTTCACACGGTTCGACTTTTGGTGGAAATCCACTTGGTTGCGCAGTTGCTGCCGCGGCAATAGATGTCCTTGTTGATGAAAAACTTGATGAGCGATCAGAAGAGCTTGGACAATATTTCAGAAAACGCCTGAAAGAGATGAATCTCAGCAAAGTTGAGACAATCAGAGGAAAGGGTCTTCTTAACGCCGTTGTTCTCAAAAAGTCAGCAGGGAAAGCTCGTCAGTATACGACAGCGATGAAAGAGGCTGGCGTTCTTGCAAAAGAGACGCACAGCTGGATTATTCGTTTTGCACCTCCTTTGGTTATTACAAAGGAAGAGTTGGATTGGTCGTTGGATAAAATTGAAAAAGTCTTAAAGTAAATTATCTGTAGGGGCAATTCACGAATTGCCCTTACTATTATTCGTCTGGATTGCCGCTATCAATGCCAGGAACTCTGATAAAAACTTCTCGGGTATCAACAAAAACGCCGTCACCAAGAACATCAATTGTTGCTGAAAAGAGTGCGGTTTCTGTCTTTTTATTATCGTAGACACACGCCTTTTTCGCTTCATCCCAATTTTTGAATGTTACCTCAAATTTGACAGGATTTCCTGGTTTCAAATCTTTGAATTTATCTGGTGTAATTGACTGAATAAACTTTGTGGTATTAGAGACACCATAGCTGTTGTCGATATGTTTTTGTAGTGTTGAAACAGTGATTTGAACATTTTGAACCATCTCTTTAACGCCGTCCACAATTTGTTGTGAAATTCCAGAGCCGTCTGACGCAATGGTGTAGTTAAATGGGTGATAGATTTCGTTAAAACTGTCTGTTCCGTTTGAAATAGCATTGAAATCATGCATTGCACTTCCGCTGTCAATCCCCATAAATTTTGCGTGAATAGCATTCATTGAAGAGATGACATCTGTTGTTGTTAACTCGGCTCCTGCCTCCCAAGTCCACAACTTCATATCATCGCCTTTGTGGTTAAACTTTTCATCGCTTGCAACAATTATAATGGGCAGAGACTCTTTCCTGAAACAGGCTCGCCCACGGTTGCCAAGAGCAGTAATAGGGCAGCTGTAATCAGTCAATGCATTATCTTCAGTTGTATAGTGGTCACACGATGAGCCGTTCGAGCTGGTATCACACCATTTCACTTCTTGGTCAAACGCACTGTTTGTTGTCGAGGCAACAAGAGTGTATTCATGATATTCTGCAAAGCCATCACCAACCGCAAGGGCATCAACAACACTTTTGACATCATCACTCTCCATCGTTATCCGTTGTTTCATTGCATAGGGTGAATTCCCAAGCGTTCCAAGTGTTGCAAGACCAAATGCGGTATCTGGAATTTGTGCACGAATCTTGTCGATAATAATGGTGGAAATACCTTCTTTTAACTTGTCGTGCTCACCGCTCATTGAGTTAGAAACATCAATAACAAGCAGAATATCAACCTGCTTGAAATCAGTCTGAAATGTCAACTCTCGCAGCGCTGAATCACCTTCGCATGGCAGAGTAATATAGAAAGCATCTGCAGGAATATTGCTTGTTGGATCAGTTGGGTCACTGCCATAGGTAACTTCAGTAAAATCATCGGTGCCGTCACCATCACTATCGGGATTGCGAGGATCTGTCCCCTCAACAATCTCTTTGCCATCAGTCAAACCATCGTTATCAGAATCGGCATCCAAAAAGTCGTATTTTCCATCGTCATCACTGTCAAGTGGTGGCTCACTTCCATCGTATTCATCTTTGTCTAATACAGAATCTCCATCAGAGTCATTATCAAGATAGGAGGGAATACCGTCATTGTCAGGATCTTTATCACTCTCATACCGGTCAGGAATGGTATCTCCATCTGAGTCATCATCTAAATAGTCAGGAATACCATCAGAATCGCTGTCAACAGGTGTTGCAGGGGCTGCCCCCGCCTCTTTCTTGTCTTCTATAAAATCACCGTCTGAATCAGCATCCCGATAATTTGGAGTGCCATCAGAGTCAGCATCACTCGCTGTTTCGACTGAATCTGGAATACCATCACTATCACTATCGCTATCTTTATAATCAGGGACTCCATCTTCATCTGTATCAATAGGAACTCCTTTCGGTGCTTCAACTTCATTCAAGATGCCATCACCGTCATCATCGCCTTTTGGATCAATATCAGGAAGTGTATCGGCGCTATCGGCACTATTTCCGGTGTTTGCGGTATCCGCACTGTCAGCACTATCAGATGAATCTGCGCTGTCTGCTGTATCACTTGTATCAGCCGTATCGCCAACATCATCACTATCTGAGACACTATTTGCGATATCATCGCTGTCATTTTCATTGTCACCGTTGCTTGATTTTGAATCCCCACAACCGACAATGGTCACAAAAACTAATAAAAAAAGAATTAAAGACTTTTGCATCTGACGCTCCCTTGTAGAAATAACCAACACTCATGCCATTGTAGCATGTGTAGCAATTTTTACAAGGAAGATTTGATAAGCATTTGAACGATATTCATCACTTCGTACTGTTTATACTCTCTCTGTTCACCTTTTTCTAAATCTTTCACAAGAATCGTTTCGTGTTTCACCTCATCTTCACCGATGATAAAAACCCATCTTGCCCCAAAACGATTTGCACGCTGCAATGCCTTTTTAATTTTCCTCGGTTTATAGTCAACAATCACCTTGACTGGATGATGCGATATATGTTTAGAAAAATGTACCAACTGCTCAACACCATCAGCGGTAAGAGTATAGGCAACTGCAAGAGGTTGATTGTGAAAAAAGTCAGCCGGAATCAAATCAAACAGTCGTTCAAGACCTGCGGCAAAACCGGTAGCGGGCGTAGGCTGCCCACCAAGATCTCGCACTAAATTATCATACCTTCCACCACCTGCAACGGCATTTTGAGAGCCACCAGTATTGGCAACAATTTCAAACGCTGTTTTTGTATAGTAGTCAAGTCCCCGCACAATAAAGGGATCGACAACAAAAGCGACATGAAAAATATCAAGAGCATTTTGTAGACGAGAAAAGTGGGTAGAACAATCATCACACAGATGGTTAATCATCACAGGAGTTTCACTCCATCTCTCTTTCGGCTTACATATTTTACAGTCTAAAATCCGCATCGGGTTTGTCTCAAGGCGCTCTTTACAGTCTGAGCACAACTCCTCTTTTTTCTCACTAAAAAACTCTTTTATTGTCTCATGGTATGCTGGCCGACATTGAGCGCAACCGATAGAATTTATATGTACTTCAACATCAAGCTTAAAATGCGTCATAATACGATAAGCGATAGAAATCATCTCTCCATCCATCTCTGCTGTATCATCTCCAAAGACCTCAATTCCAAGCTGATGAAATTGGCGATAACGCCCCTTTTGAGGCCGTTCATAGCGAAAAAACGGCCCAATATAATAGCACTTTAGCGGTGATGGAAAGTTAATACCCATCCCATGCTCAACAAAGGCACGAACTGTCCCCGCAGTTCCCTCAGGGCGAAGAGCAATATGCCGTCCCTTTTTATCATGAAAATCGTACATCTCTTTTTTCACTACATCAGTCGTCTCTCCAACCCCACGCTTAAAAAGCGCAAGCTCCTCAACCATCGGTGTCCGGATTTCACCATACCCTGACGATGAGATGATTCGACGAATATCTTCTTCCATTCGTATCCACTTTGCTGCATCTTGACCAAAAAGGTCATTCATTCCCTTCACACCTTTAACCATTATGGACTCCATCCAAAGTTGCTATCGATTATGTAACAGAAAGAGGTAAGTATGACAAGTTTAGTTAGTTTCGTAACGACTGTATTACGCTGACACTGAGCGCTGTAATTCGAGAAACAGTTTTATCATCCAACCCTTCTTGAATCATCTTTGTTGCGATTTCTATCATATTTTGCTTGCTTCGTTGCTCTTGTATTCGACGCTCTTGCTTAATCCCTTTATCCCTACCTTCTTCCCTACCTTCTTCCATGCCTGCTGCTCGTCCTTCTTCCATGCCTGCTGCTCGTCCTTCTCTCATTGCTTTATCGCGTGCAAATTGTAGCTCGCCCTTTCTGTCAGTCTTTAACATCCCCGCATAATCATACAGATCCAGCTCTTTTTGCGTCCACAAATATTCTTTTGCGGTCTCGTATGCTTCACGCAATCCACTATCCTTAATCCCCTTTGGCATTTCATCAATTTCATCCGCATTCTTAATGAAGTACACCCATTTATCAACAATATTTTTAAGATCTGCCTCTGCTTTAGTAAATTTCTTAAGCTCTATAAAATGGAGCTCAAAATCTTTAAACTCATGTGTACTCGTCTCTTCATTTGTTATAAGAAATTTTGAAAGATAATTCTGCGAATCAAACATATTAAACTCAAGTATCCCTATAAAAATAACAGGTCGGAGATTTTCATATTTCTCAGATCGTTTTATCTGCCCAACATATGATTTTGAAGTATAATAGAGAACTCGTTGTTCCATATACGGTTTATTCTCAACCTGCATTTCAATAATAAATTCTCTGTCGAGGTTATCAACAGCTTTCACATCAAGAATTGACTCTTTCAAATCTTTAATACGAGGAAGTTGAAATGGGCTGAGAATTTCTATTGTTTTGATGCGCTCTTTTCCTTTGAGCTTCAAAATAGCATTCAAGAATGATATCAGAGTCGTGGTATTATTTTCGTCGCCAAATATCTTTCGAAAAGCTATATCATTTTTTGGATCTACAAATTTCACCAATGGCTCCATCAAAATCATCTCCTTTATTCTAACAATATTAGAAAAAAAAACAAGGGGGAGACCACCATCTCCCCCTTTTTTTACCACACATATACATATCTATTCTATTTTATCTTTTTACGACCTCCCTTCTGTGCAAGATGATACCCCTTTTGCAAAGCTGTTTTTTCATCTTCTAAAATAACCGTACAATTTTTGCACGAGTAGTAGCGGCTGCCCTCCCGATGGCAGACCTTGGTCTTTGGATTGCAGTGCAACGGTGCGGCACTCAGAGTAAGTGCAGTTGTTGCAATTGCGGCAAACAATAATAGCGCTTTTTTCATAGCGACCTCCTCTCAGTTAATAAAAAACAGTGTTGAGTATATGCAGTAAAAACAATAAAGTACATCGTATTTCTGTCATTTTTTTATCATATTTTTGTCACAAAATTGAGAGCTCACATTGCGATTAGGTGGTTGTTTTTTAAAATATTGTCACAAAAATGTCTCAAAAACAGAAAAAATATCACGATTTTGTCTCATTTGTAACCTATCAAGAAATCAAATCGTCGTATCAGCGTGGGTGGTTTATTAATTAATTAAGGATTGTATTATGAAAATTTTGGCGACACTGGTTATCTCCCTCTTGTTATTTATCTCTTGTGGCGCTGAGAACATTTATGACAACACCGTATTGACCCCCATCAACGATCGCGATATTGTTGAAACAACAGACAGTGTAGATGTTACAGATGAAGAAGTCGAAGATGACAATTTCAGCGATGAAACCGATGAATCAAACGATGAAGATAGCAACAATACAGAAGATAATCAGAGTGAAATTATAGAAGAGCAACTTGTCGGCACATGGGCGGCAATAGTGCAGTACGAGGCGACAACAAACACCGCAATGGTTGGCGATGTCGGAAGCAGCTCTCAGCGATATCTAAAAATGAAAATAACCAAGAATTCAGGCGTAGGTATCTCAATTTCTCAGATTATTTGTCACATCAATTCTCAAGCAGGAACAGGCGATGGAGACTCTCCACTCACAAAGGGAACCTCATTTTTCGCCGACTCGTTTCTCACCTCTTTTCACTACTGGCGACCAGAGGATCTTACACCTAACACTCCAGACGCCTTTGTCTCAATCAACGATGGCATTATCCATTTTCATGAAAACCAATCGTGGGAACTGCGAGGAATGGAAAAGATGGAAAACATTATCACAGACGCAATGCCAACAGAGAAATCTGACCCAAGAATTATCGATCACGATGGCGATTCTCACCCTGGTGTTACCGTTGCATTTGAAGGAATGCTCAACGGAAAAATCTATTTTGTTGAACGCCTCTCTCGTGCGTCAGAAGGTGTAGTTCTTTTAGATGGCACTCGTATTGAAGGACATATTATATGGACAGATGAACAGTTTACGATTGACGCAACATCATCTACCCTTGCTTCGCAAAAAACCACCGTTCCAAATAATGAAAATAGTCGATATATCTTTGTAAAAGTTGATGAATCTAAAACATGTGAACAAATTTACGCTGAGAAAGAGACACTATTTTAATCTAAATCGTCTGTTGTCTAATCTTATCCCAGTTTTTGAAGTGAGTTTTTGAGACTGACTGAGCTACTTTTATACCAAATTGGTCTACGATATTTTTAAGCAATATATCTGATGGCGCACCTGAGCCAGAGATGAGCTGTAATTTTCCCTCTAAAAGCGTTTCAGAGAGATAATCCAAAGCCTTCAAATAACGGCCTCGCGCAACCATTGACGCTGCTGCAACAGAAAGGAAACGCTCTCCTTTTGTTTCAAAACGAACAGGAACACCATTTGCAGCGGCCATTACAAGCTGTTGCTGCGAGCGTTTTGAAGAAAAGCTATCCACAATAATTTCTGTTATGTCACTCCGTTTCTCAACCAACATCCCAATCGCTTTTGCGTGAGCCCATGCAAGCAAATCATTCAGCGTTTTATCCTTCTTTTTAAAATCGGCAATCAAAGCATTATAACGCTCTGGCATCACCGTAACGGTTGCGTAAGAGTCTGGGTAATTCTGTTTTATTTTTTCATAAAAGAGGAGCGCCTGCTCATTTGTTAACGCCTTGCTATCACCAATTTTTTCAGTGAGAAGAGGTCGCTCTTTCTTTCCAATGCAGAATGCAACAACAACAAGCGGTCCAAAAATATCGCCTTTTCCTGTCTCATCACTCCCCGCTTCGCCATCGCTGACAAGGACTCCACGAATAATTGAGGCCACCTTTTCATTTCGGCAGACGATGGAAAAACCCTTCTTTTTTGTGTGATAGATAGAGACAGAAACTGGTTTTTTGACTGAAGGAAGAGCAACCGCAAATGAGACACCATAATTTATCTCTTTAAAAGATTCTGTAAGCGGTGAAATGCCCTCTTCTAGAAACGCAAGATAGGCGTGTTCAACCAGAGTGTTCAGTTCTCTATCAGTGGAGTATATTCCCATTTTTCAGCCCTTTAGTAGTAAATATTGATAAAATCTCAAACAGTTTCGCCGTATCAGGAAGCTCTTTTTTGAGCAATTCCAGCTCTTTTTTGATGGTTTCGCTGTCTCCGCGCGCTATTGGACCGGTAAATCCTCTGATTCCCTCACCGATTGTATCACCCGAAGTTGCAACCAGTTGAGCAACTAATTCGCGAGCCGTCTCACGAGGAATATCCCGCATTTCTAACATTGAAATAGCCATTTCATGCAACATTTGGGTAAAATTCCCTGCAAAAACAGCCGACGCGTGATAGAGGGCGTCAATCTCCTCACCACCGTAATAAAATGAAAGTTTCAGCGCATCTAAAAGCTCTTCTAAATGGCTATTTCTCTCACCCCACAGCGTAAAAAGAATCTGCGTCAAATCGGTGATAGGCGTAATTGAAGCATAGGGATGCAGGAGTATCGCACCATGCGAACCAAGTGCTGCCGCAAAATGGACAACGGTTGTCGCTTCACTTCTGTCTGATTGCAAAAATGTGTGAACTGCATCATCAGGAATTGCGAGAAAAAGAAAGTCCGAGCCACCACCGTATTCATCAATAAATCCAAAATGTTCAAATGAAACAACGGCATTTTCACACAGTGACGCGAATGCTGTTCCGACGCGGCCTTTTCCGATGATTGTTAGCTTCACACGCTTCTCCTCTTAAACAGTCAACTTCACAATAGACGAAAAGAGGTGTAGAGTCAATTACATAAAAAGGAGATAGCATCCACTTGTATCATTAGATACATCGGGTAGATTTATGATATCATTATCATCACCTTGGTCTTCATCATCACTTTTGTCACCATCATCAACTTCGCGATCTTCAGAAAAATAGAGATATGCTCGCCCGTTAGATGTTCCATTCTTTGGAGCACCAACAAGAAGAGTTCCATCGTTCATGGCCGTTGATAATCCAAACCTAAGCGGAGGCCATACATTAGCAGGGGGTATAAATCTTTGCACCTCAGTCCAGCTTTTTTCACCCAAAGCTGTTCGTTCAAAAAGATATACAGCTCCAGAATTATCATTATTTCCTGGGGCACCAACTGCCAATCGGTCACCATCGACAGCGACTGATGTTCCAAAATAATCCCCAGTTTCATTTTCTTCGGCAACAAGTTCCTCTACTAATTCCCAGCCACCGGAACCCCCAAGCTCTTTTTCAAAAACAAAGGCCGTACTGGAGGTCGTGGTAAATGTTGAGCCAACGGCCAGTGTGTTACCGCTCAGAGAGACTGAAGTACCAAAAGGAGAGGTGCTGTTAATGTTCGGAGCCGTAAGAGTTTTTTCAAGTTCCCAACCTTTATCTGTTTTAACAAAAATATAAACTTTTCCATTCTCGTGGTCATCCCATGGTATGCCTGCAACAACCCTACTACCATCAACAGAGAGAGAGACTCCTGACAAATAATCGGATATTTCACTGTCAGTAACAAAAGTATATTCTAATCCCCACTTATTCTCTCCACCACTGTTCCGTTCAAAAACATACACATAACCATCGTAGGTTCCTGCAGTAATAATGTCACCATCAAGAGCAAAGGTAGAAGCTGTTTCTGAAAGAGTTGTCACTTCTCCCCAATTATTTTCGCCTCCAAGATTACGATCAAAAATAATACCGCCAACCACCAAGGTCTCACCACTTAATGCAAGAGAAGCATTTTCCACCGAAATCTTTTTTATTTCTCCCCAGTTATCAATACCACCACTATTGCGTTCAAAAATATAGATATACTCCGTCCCATACAAAAGATCGCCAATAGCAACCAGATCGCCACTCACCGCAACGGATGCGCCAAAACGGTCTTTTTCCTTATCATCACCTGTTAATTGCAAAGCACTCCCAAACAGGTCATCAGAAGCTGACAACCACGCAAACACCAATAAAAACAATAGAAAAACCGCGCCTTTCAAAACTCTCATTTTATTCTCCTAAAAAAACATCTACTTGTTTTGTATCCACGATACCTATTTTTTATTGATACTTTTTTCTAAATCTCTATCTTCTTTATTCTCAAACTCGCTTTACGCACAGAACAATTCATAAGTTGTGCATAAAACGCATTTCACTCGGTAAGAGTGCGAATCAGAAATGGAACTAACTGCTCGTTTGAAGGGTCTGAAACACCCATTGCATCAATATAAAAAACGCCGTCTGCCCCTTTTTCTTCCGCTTTTTTCATAATTGCGTCAGCGTGATAGGGATGATGAAGGAATCCGTACATTTCAAATGGCATATCTGCGCTGTTATGCGCATTGTGGACAAACAT
>JAGLDR010000020.1 GCA_023145475.1 bacterium | reverse complement strand
TAGTAGAAATATTTTAATTTTTCTATTCCATCTCTATCTTTTTTAAACTCTTCTCTATCGGAGATGTTTAATTCTTCAGCTGTTGCTTCTGCCTCTTTGAAGTATTTTCGTCTGAGACTTGGAATATCGCCAAGATAGACGCTCTCTGTCTCAAAATCATTGTCTACAGAAAATGCATTTTGCTTCTGGATAAATGTGCTGTAGTGCCAATCCCCTGTATTAATATTGAAATTGTACAGTTGAAGAAAGCGTGCCCCATTTTTTGCAACAAATTTGATTGCATTAATCAGAAATTCAATATCATCTTCACTGAAAATATAGTGCAAGTTTATACGCACCCATCCTGGTTTGAGTCCACATATTCCCTCTTGGATAAGATTCCTGTATGCATCAGATTGTTCATTGTTGATACCCAAGAGAGCGTGTCCGTATGGGCCAGCGCAGCTGCAGCCTGCTCTCGATTGAATACCAAAAAGGTCGTTGAGAAGGCGGGTAACAAATTTTGGATGAAGAATACGGTCTTTGTGTGCAATGTTAAAGGAGACAATTGCTACTCTATCGGATGCTTTTATGTCTCCCATAATGTTGATGTTCTTTTCGCCTTCAATGCGTTTAAGAAAATATTCAGTATATTCATGCTCTTTGTGTGCAATGTTATCTGCTCCAACCTTCTCTTTCAAATCCATCACCAGTGCCGCCTTGATGGTCTGAAGAATGGGTGGTGTTCCCGCTTTTTCTCGTGTCTCTATATCTTTTGAAAAGTCATGTCCATTGTATCCAACATAATCGACTGTTCCGCCACCTGCGGCGGTTGGAGGCAGGTCACTGCGATATATATTTTTATTAAAAACCAAAATCCCTGCAGTTCCAGGACCACCAAGAAATTTATGAGGAGAGAAGAAAATAGCATCAAAATAGGAGTCGTCATCTCTATTCATATTAATTTCGATATAGGGAGCGACTGCGGCAAAATCATAAAATATAAGGGTGTTGTGTTGATGACATATTTTTGCAATTTCATAGACTTTTGTCTTGACTCCTGTGATGTTTGAGCCAGCCGAAAAACTCGCGATTTTTACTCTGTCTGCATATTTTTTGTTTGATAATTTTGCCGTAAGCAGTTGAAGATCAATCATACCGCTATCATCAAGAGGGATGACTTCTACCTCTGCAAATGCCTCTCTCCACATGAGTTCATTTGTATGGTGTTCATATGGACCAACAAAGATAATTGGCCGCTCTTTTTCTATCTGGTCGGCAATAGAACACGACGGACACTTAATATTGCTAATCGAGCCGTATATTCGCTCTTTTGTCACGGGTGGAATGTAGACACCGACCATCTCTTGCAACTGTTTGAGTGCCCCTGTTGCTCCAGAGCCAATTGGTACAATTCTTCCATCTTCTCCTGCATTCACTAAATCTTTTATCTTTTTCTCTGCTTGGTGAAGCAGGGTGGTAAGATATTTCCCTGAGTAGTCATCTTCTGTGTGTGTATTTGCGTAAGAGCGCTGAATATTGAGGATTTTCTGTTCAATAAAAGAGAGTCCGCGACCTGATGCGGTATAGTCAGCATAGAAGATGTTTCTCTTGCCAAAAGGTGATTCAAATAACAAATCACTGCCGATTAATTGGCTTCTGAGATATTCAAATGAGTACTCTTTTTTCATGGTGTTACTCCTTGCTTAAAAAATGCCTAATTTGTTTGCACGCTCAGTGACTCAATCAGCAATTGCATCTTTTTGCGAGAGAGTTGGAGAGTAGCTATAAATCTTTCTTTAAGATTCTCTTCGCCACTGTCTGTTGCGAGACGGAGAGAGGTAAAGGGAAGGTTATGTTTTTCTGCTACCGAAAATAGATGCCATGTTTCTTGAGTGAATAGATGCGTCTCTTTCGCTTCAATTGTCTGGTCATCGTGAAATATTCCTGACACCGTTGTTACCATTGCAGGAGGGAGCTCGGTCCTCTTTTTGAGTCGCACTTTTTGAGATGTTATTGGGTCAAGAAGCAGTGCCGCCTCAAAGATTTCTCCTTGTTTTTCAGGAGAAGATACGCCTGCGCCGCCTACTTCAACAATGTGAGATACGCTATTGTTCTTTTCGAGGAGTCTCTCAAGATTTAGTGCCGAATCAAGAGCAGTGCCAACAAGAAAAAGAGCCATATTTTTAAAAAAAACGGGTTCACTTTTTGAAAGTTTGAGAGGGAAGGGGTTTTCAATAGGAAGTGGAAAGCAGAAAAGAATCATTGCTACTTATTCTCCTTTGGAACAGCAACAGAGGAGAGATTCCAAATCTCTTTTGAATATTCAGCAATGGTTCTGTCGCTTGAAAAAATTCCACTGGCAGCAGTATTCATAATTGAGGATGTCGTCCAGAGCTCACTATCAGTATATTTTGCAGTTACTGCCTCTTGAGCATCAATATATGCTCTATAGTCTGCAAGCAACATATAGTTATCACCATACATCACTAAATCGTTAAAGAGTGGTTGAAAGATACCTGGTTCATCGGCATTAAAAAAGTTGTTTTGGAGCATATTGAGTACCGTTCGCAATTCTTGATCTTTTTCGTAGTACTCTTGGGGATTATATCCTGCAAATCGTCTCTCTCTTACCTCTTCTGTTGTGAGACCAAAGATAAACATATGGTCGTGTCCGACGGCGTCTACCATCTCTACATTTGCGCCATCAAGAGTTCCAATTGTGAGAGCACCATTGAGCATGAATTTCATGTTTCCTGTGCCACTTGCCTCATATCCTGCGGTACTTATCTGCTCAGACAAATCGGCAGCTGGAATAATCTTTTCCGCTTGAGAAACTGAGTAGTTCTTCATAAAGATAACTTTAAGCTTATCATCAATATCGGGGTCGTTGTTAACGACTTCCGCAATAGCGTTTATCAATTTTATAATCAATTTTGAGGTAAAATATCCAGGAGCTGCCTTTCCCGCAAAAATGACACTGCGAGGAATAGCAATTGATGTTGGATCAATACGCAACCGATTATACATCGTTATAACATGCAAAATGTTGAGGAGCTGTCTCTTATATTCATGCATTCTTTTTACTTGTACATCAAACAGAGAATCACTATTCAACTGGAGTCCATAATTTGCCTTAATATAACGAACAAGGTTCTCTTTTGCGTACCATTTGCTCTGACGCCAGGTCTCTCTGAGATGGGGATCATTGATATGGTCTTTTAGATTGCCAAGTTGTTCAAGTTGAGTGATCCAGCCATCACCAACATAGTCTGAAATAGTGCGACTAAGAAGAGGGTTTGCCTTTTTAAGCCAGCGCCGTTGTGTTATGCCATTTGTCTTGTTTGATATTTTGTGTGGGTCGAGATTGTGAAAATCTTTGAATATTGTCTCTTTAAGAATCTCTGTATGGAGCCTGCTCACCCCATTGACTGCGTGACTTCCGATGACGGCAAGGTTTGCCATGCGAATCATCTTTGGTGTTCCCTCTCTAACGATAGAGACTTCTCTTATTTTATTGATATCAAATCCTTTGAAATCTCTAACCTCGTTGATGAATCTCCTGTTTATTTCATAGATTATCTGAAGTTGTCGGGGCAGAAGAGGTCCAAGAATATTAACATCCCACTGCTCTAATGCTTCAGGTAAAACGGTGTGATTTGTATAGGCAAAAACCTTTTTTGTAATTCCCCACGCTTTGTTCCACTCAAGATGTTCTTCATCCATCAAAATTCTCATCAACTCAGGAATAGCAATCGAAGGGTGTGTATCGTTTAACTGTACTGCCACCTTTTCTGGGAAGAGCATAAAATCATCGTGATTCTTCTTGAAATCTTTAATGATGTCTTGCAAAGTTGCAGAGACAAAAAAGTATTGCTGTTTGAGCCGAAGCACCTTTCCTGAATAGACATTATCATTTGGATAGAGGACGCGAGAGATGTTTTCAGAACGATCCTTATCTTCAACGGCGGCAAGATAGTCGCCACTGTTAAAAAATTTGAAATTAAATTCGTTTGTTGAGCGAGCTTGCCACAATCGCAAGTTGTTCACCGTATTGTTTTTATATCCAGGAATAGGGACATCATATGCCATCGCCAAGACATCATCTGTGTTAATCCAATCAAATTTCATACGGCCGTCAGCTGTCTGACTTGTGATAATCTCTCCACCAAATCGTATAGTATATTCAATCTCAGGTCGTCTGATTTCCCACGGACAGCCATATTTAAGCCAGTTGTCAGGAAGCTCAATTTGATAGCCATCTTTTATATCTTGATGAAAAATTCCATACTCATAACGAATGCCATATCCAAAGGCGGGAAGGCTCATCGTTGCAAGAGAGTCAAGAAAGCAGGCAGCAAGTCGTCCAAGACCGCCATTTCCCAGTCCCATATCTGGTTCTAATTCACGCAAATCTTCAAGATTGTATCCGAGATCAGCGATAACATCAGAGCATTCAGTATAGTAATCAAGATTGACTAAGGTATTTCCAAGCAGGCGACCCATCAGAAATTCCATCGAAAGATATGCCAATTTCTTAACATCTTTTTTCTGATATTCATGCATCGTTCTCAGCCATTTGCGGACGAGTCTATTTCTAATGGCAAGTGCAAGAGCGTGATAGCTATCGCGCGGTGTTACCGTTGTCTTATCCTTAATCAGGGAGTACTCAAGAATCTCTTTAAAATTGTGTTCTAGTGATTCGTTAACAAACTCTTCATCTGCCGTGAAAAAAAGTTCTTTCCCCTGAGATTTTTGTTTTTTCATAAGAGTATTTCCTTGCTGTTTTTAGGGTTAAATATGATTGATTTCAACATATTGTGCCGTAAGGAGATCTGTAATTTTCTCTTTTGAGATTGCCTCTCTCAGTTTTTCTGTATCTCGCGGTGCTAACATCATAGTTGCTCCCTTTCCCTGTTTTTGGGCATAGTGAGCGACAAAATCAGCAAAAAGAAGTGACTGTTCACACGATACAAGAGTTGGCTCGCCAGGACAGAATGGAAGATGGACAATACCAATACTGAGGGTGATTTTTGGATTAGGTTTTGTAACAGAGAGTGGAAACGGGGTCTGTGCAACAATATTTTGGATTTTTCGTGCAAAAATAGGAATAAAATCCGGCTCAGTATTTTTGAGAAGGACAAGAAACTTTGTATCACTCCAGCGAATGACCAAATCCTCTTTACGAATGTTGTTATAGATAAGTTGAGCAATCTTTTTAACCATTTTATCACTTGCTTCGTGTCCATAGTTCTCAGCAATTGAGAGGGCATCATCAATAGCGATAAGAAATGCCGCATAAATTGTTGTTGGCTGACTATCTCCACGCCTATCTTGATCTTCTAAGATACGATTTATTCGTTGTAGATATGCCTCTATTTTTGGCTTTTCTATCTCAAAAAGATAGCGTCTGTTGAGCATGCCCGTCATTCCATCTTGCAACGCTGCCTGCTGAAGCTCTTCATTTTTCACCCGCAATTCATTTGTCTTTTCGTGTACTAATACTTGCAAGCGAGCCGCGGTCTTTTTATGCGCTTCAATACGAAGGTGTACAATCAGAACAGCAAGAAAGAGAAGAGCAAATCCTGCGAGAACCCTAAACCACATCATCTCCCAAAAATATCCAGGAACGACAATCTGCATTGTTGTGGTATTAGATAACTCTGGATAGTCAATGTAGGATGCTTGCAATGTCAAAGTATAGTGACCGGGAGATAAGTTTGTATAAAAAGCAGTCGTTCGCATTCCTGCATTATGCCACGATGTATCTACCTCTGATAACTTATGTTTATAGACGATACGCCCTTGATGAAGAAAAGAGAGAGAGGTGTAAGTTATCGCAATATTTCTGTTGGTAATTGGAACAGTGGCCGTCTGACCCGTATGTTGTGCATCATTTGTAATTGCCAGCTCTTGATTTCCTGATTTTACATTTTCAATATAGATAGCTGGTTTAGGTGGAAGTGCCGAAAGCTGTGTTGGATCGACTGATACAATTCCTCTGACTGTTGGAATTAAAATGGTGCCATCAGATGTGATAGCCATTGATGGTTGTGCACCACCATTACATTCGCTTGTGGTCATACCATCTGATTCTTTGAAAAGACGGAAGGATATTTTATCACTTTTGCGTGCCAAGAAATCGTCTATATTTTTATGTGAAACGGTGAATACACCTTGATTCGTCGTCAACCAATAATGTCCGTTCTGATCTGAAATAACGGCATGAACTGAGTTGTCATAGAGTCCTTCCTTCTCGGTGATTGTGGTTCTTTTTTCACCATCAATAATAATGATTCC
>JAGLDR010000002.1 GCA_023145475.1 bacterium | reverse complement strand
AAAGAACCTCTCTGGGTGTTGGTAAAAACGCTTTTTTGGGGCGGTCTTCTCTCTCTTTTCTTTGCCGGAGTAATCTATGTCATCACTCTTCTGATAAATCACAATATCTTTGCTGCAGAAAAAGGCTCTATCTTTGCAAAATTTGGCTTTGCGATGTTTGTCGGCATTACGGAAGAGACGGCGAAGGCGCTGGCCGCTATCATACTGACAAGAAAGCTTGCAGATTTTGATGAGCCCGTTGATGGTATTATCTATGGAATGACTGTTGCGCTGGGATTTGCCGCTTTTGAGAATATTCAGTATATGATGGCCTCTTCATACAGGGTTATTTTTGCAAGACACTTTCTCTCAGTGCCGCTGCATATCACCTGCGGAGCAATATGGGGATATGGACTTGCACTTAACAAATATAAGTTCAAGCGTCCATCAAATCTCAAAAATCTCTTCCCCTATATTGCTGCTGCTGCTTTCTTGCACGGCATCTATGACTTTCTCTGTTTTATCCAAGTATCTTTTCCCTTTGCCATTGTCATCCTGATTGCTCTCACTTTCATCTCCTACCGATGGGCTATTGTTAAGATTCGTAAACTCGTTGCTATCAGCCCATTTCTTGCTCCAGGCGAATGCAGTGAGTGCCGAACCATCAACGAAGAAGATGCCACAATCTGCAAAAAGTGTAAGAAAGAGCTTCCTGACCGGGAAGCGTTTTATAGCGAAGAAAATAAGGAATCTTAAAATCTACCTTAAAATTGCGATCAAAACACCACAACTGAACAGCCAGAAGAAACGACCTGTGCAGTGTCTGCATCATTAACTGAATCTCCGCTGTCTGCCCTATCAGCGTCATCAACTGAGTCGCCACTGTCTGCGGTGTCAAAGTCATCAACTGAGTTGCCACTATCTGCGGTGTCAACACCCTTTCCACTCAATTGCACTTCAATTTCTATCATAAATTTCTTAAAAACAATTGTCTCACTATAATCTCCGACTGCTGTCGGTGTAAAGGAGAAAATAAATTCAGAATTTCCATGCCCACGGGGAATAAAACTTTCGGATGACTCCCCGACTTCAATCTTAAAGACATTTTGAGATTCATGGGAAAAAGAGTATTCAGGCGCCATATCTCTGGGCATGCTACTACAAGATGATGTTTCAGCCTTAACTGTTTGCGGTGCTGAGGATCGTCCTACAGCAATCTCACCAAAATTAATTGTTTCTATGTTAACCGAAAGCTCCTCTTCACAACAGTCTCTATCGAAGTCAACCTCGCTAAAATAGGCGTCAAACTCCTCTTTTGTCATCTCTGTGGGAAGACCTGATTCAACACATTCAATCGTATGATTCTCAACCACAACAATCAAGTTATTCTGACACAGAGCGTCGGTAAAATCACACGAGCACCCCTGTTCAAGATAGTAGGTGTATTCTCCTGGTGGCACGCAGCTATCATTGGCTGGCAACTCCTTTCGGATATCAACACGATTCTCTCCATCATGCCGTGCTCGAATAAATGAAAAAGCAGGAAAGTCAAAACCATCACATTCAATGTGCACTTGCTCTGTATTTGCCGTTGAAATACGCTCGCAGAAGATTGGAGCCATCACTCCATGCGATTTAAAAACTAAAAGAAATGTAACCATCATAAAAAAGAGTTTTTTCATAATCTTCATTACTCCAACCATGTAGGATGTGCAATAATAATAAATTCCTGCGTATCGAAGATTGCTCCCGTAATTTCGTCAACGAGGTCTATCCGAGCTCGCCCTGCCTCTGTCTTTGGAAGTTCCTGTCCATTCCCTAAAGAAACAGAAAAGTTCAAAGAGAGTCCAACTTTGCTTGGGTCTGAAACTCCCGTAGAAACATCTCTGAATCCATTATTATACAAAGAGTCGTTGAACACGGCAGGAGAGGCAGTTTGAAGACAGCTGTGCTCTGGCTCCACTGGTGGAGGAAGAGAATCAATTGCCTCTATTTTCCAA
>JAGLDR010000199.1 GCA_023145475.1 bacterium | reverse complement strand
GAATTTAGAGATGATATTGGCGCTCTTTTTGAAAATCTCTGCATCGTTGAGCGGATGAAATATCTGCAAAGAACGGAACAAAAGCATAATCAGTATTTTTGGCGAACGCATGACAAAAAAGAGATAGATTACATTGAAGAATCAGACGGAAAACTTGTTGGATATGAATACAAATGGACAAAAGGGAAGTGCAAAAAACCAGCAGAGTTTCTAACAACTTATAAAGGAAGTGAGATTTTTCTAGTGAACCGTGATACTTTTTGGAAGTTCATTGGTATGTAAGGAAAAAATGTTTTGCGTTTTCTAAGATGAATATAGAGGCGATGGATATGATTACAAAAGTGGCTGGCAAAAAACCGAAAAAGCACTTAATAGAAATATTCACCACTGATTAAATCAATCGTAATGGTAGTATCTTTTGGCTCGAGATCTGTCCAAAAAGAACTAATAATTGGCGTTGCAAGTCCCGTCAGTCCACTATCAAGTTCTTCGTACATTGCAAGCTCTTCTTCGGTTGGATTTTCATCACCTTGATAGTGTTGCTTCATCGCTGAAATCATCAGCATTCGCACCTTGAGTTTCTCATCGCTCGTTAGCGGGACAGATTGCAAATAATTGTCAACAAATCCTTCCATCGCGCTATCAACAATTGCCTCAGAATACTCAGGGAATGTTTGATCTCCCGTATCAAAATCTATCTCTTCTACATACTCTGTCGTTATTGAAAGTTTAAAGTCTTTCGAAATATCAACAATACGAATTGGCGAAGGATGAGAAACAACAGCGGCGGTAACAACATCGTAGAGTGACTTTTCTCCAATTTTCCTTACGGTAATATCGTGTACATGATAATGTCCGGTAAAAACGACGGTGACACCATAGTCTACAAAGGCTTGAGAGATTTGATCGGAATTTGCTATCACAAACCCATCAAGATAGCTATCCATAAAGGAGCTTTTCTTTTCTAGGTGGTCAAAAACATTATGGTGCATCATACCGATTACTTGCTTTCCACTACTACTCGCTTCACTAAGTTTTTCTACAATCCAATCGTATGTTAAATCTAAAAACTCTCCCGCACAACCAAGATCTTGCTGGAAAACACAAGAATCAAGAGCAAAAAGCCACACTCCTTCAGCTGGTTCAGCGATGTATGAAAGAGAAAAGTTATCTCGGTATAAAGCGGAAGAGTATCCAAAATCGTTATAGTTCTCAACAAATTCATCTGCATTCATCTCTTGGACAGCATAACTCCCTTCACTGTTGTAACCGATAGCACCATTTGTATTTATGTCATGATTTCCAGGCACAACAAAGACTTCAATTCCAAGACTTTCTATCTGTTTTAGTATTTCAGCAAGTTTAACATGGCTAACAAACTCACCATTTCGTGATAAATCTCCTGGCAAGATAATAAAATCAACATCGGATTCTATTATTTTATTAAAACCTGCTCTGACAACGGCTTCGCTTGCTGCAATCATTTTTGGATCACCACCTTGATGCTCGCTATACATTGTCCCATCTATTCCTAAGTCATTTTCATAAATATGCGTATCTGTTATTACGGCAAATCGTGCAGGCAACTGATTGAGTGGACTTTGAAAATCTTCATCTGTAGAAACACCTTCATCTCTATCTTGCAACTCTCTATCTGCGTCACCCGCCCCATCATCAATATCTTCTTCTGTAGCACCTAGTTCCTCATCAACATCCTCATCTGCGGCACCTATAGGGCGCATTTTGATAGTATTATTGCAGCTTGTTACAACAATGAGAACACAGCAAAACATCATAAGTAATGTAACTTTCATTTTTACCTCCGAAACACCTCTATAGTAAGACTAGTTATTATGAAATAAAGTTTCGGTTTTGAGAAAAGAAACTGTGCGAACGAAGCACTCATTATAATATCTTGCCAATCCGCCTCTTTCAAGTAGACTTTTGCATCGTACGATTGATTGTAAGGAGTACATCATGAGAATTAGTTCCCTCTTTTTTCAGACGAAAAAGGAAGTGCCAAAAGAGGCACAAATTATCAGCCATCAACTTATGTTTCGCGCTGGAATGATTCAGCAACTTGCAAGTGGCGTATACAACTATCTGCCGCTCGCTCTGAAAAGTCTGCGTAAACTTGAGAATATCATCAGAGAAGAGCTTGACAAACGGGGATGCCAAGAGGTTTTGATGCCTGTTGTGCAACCTGCGGAACTCTGGAAAGAGAGCGGTCGTTGGGATTATTATGGTCCTGAACTGCTCCGCTTTCAAGATAGAAAGGGCGCCGATTTTTGCCTTGGACCAACCCACGAAGAGGTTGTAACCGATATGGTGAGAAAAAACCTCAAAAGTTATCGTCAATTGCCTTGGAATCTCTATCAGGTTCAAGGAAAGTTTCGCGATGAGGTTCGCCCACGATTTGGACTTATGCGTGGCAGAGAGTTTATTATGAAGGATGGATACTCCTTTGATGTTGATGAAAAGGCGGCAAAACAGTCATACGATTTGATGTATGAGGCATACAATGCCATCTTTTCGCGATGCGGTCTCTCATTTCGTGCTGTTGACGCTGCAACTGGCGCAATTGGCGGTGATATGAGCCACGAATTTCAAGTGCTTGCTGAATCAGGAGAAGATTTGGTTTTGGCATGTGACTCGTGTGATTACGCCGCAAATGAGGAGAAGGCACGGACACAGACAAAAGAGCTTCGCTGTGACGCAACTCTCTATAATGAGATGGAAGAGGTTTCAACACCCGACCAAAAAGCGGTTGAAGATGTTGCAGCATTCCTGAAAACACCTGTTGAACAATTTATAAAATCGATGATTTTTGTCGCTGGCGGAGAGCCTGTGATGGTGCTTGTCCGTGGCGACCGCGAAGTCAACGAATCAAAGATTCAAGCCTATCTCAGCGTTGATGAAATCGCCCTTGCCGATGATAAAACCGTCGAAGAAATCACCGGTGCACCAACCGGATTTGCAGGACCTGTGAATCTTAAGAAAGAGATTCGCATCCTCGCTGATTGGTCAATTACCGGCATTGCAAATATGGTTTGTGGCGCAAATAAAAACGATGCTCACCTTGTTAATGTCAACAGCGGCAAAGATTTTGAATTGAAAGAACTTGGCGATTTTATTGTTATTGAAGCAGGCGAAATATGCCCACAATGCGATGGAAAGTTGCAAGAACATCGCGGTATTGAAGTTGGACAAGTCTTCTATCTCGGAACCAAATATTCAGAGCGAATGAACTGCACTTTTATTGGCGATGATGGCAAAAGTTACCCAGCAGTTATGGGGTGTTATGGCATCGGTGTTGGACGAACTCTGCAAGCTGCAATTGAACAAAATCATGATGATTATGGTATCATCTGGCCAATGGCACTCGCCCCTTTTGAGGTGGTTGTTATGCCACTCCAGATGAACAAAGAGGTTGTCGTTGAAACAGGTGAGAAGTTCTATAAAGAGTTGCGTGAAGCAGGCCTAGAGGTCGCACTTGATGACCGCAATGAACGGGCGGGATTTAAGTTTAATGACAGCGATTTGGTTGGCTATCCTGTGCAAGTCATTCTCGGTGCTCGCTCTATTGAAAATGGCGTAGCAGAGGTCAAAATAAGAAAAACTGGTGAAAAGATAGAAATCAAACTTGACGAAGTTGTTGAGTGGGTGAAAAACTATCGCGACACTCAAATAAACGGGTAATAAAATGGCAGAATCACGATTTGAATATCTCTATGGTCTCAATCCAGCTTTTGAGGCACTCCGGGCAGGCAGACGCAACTTTAAGGAGGCCTTTATTGCAAAGAACTCTCGTTCGCAACCGCGGATGAAAAAATTGATTGCTCTGCTTGAGAAAAACAGCGTACCCATCTTTTTTGAAGAGAGGGATAGACTGTTTCAGCTTTCAAAAAGCCGTGAAAATCAAGGCATTGTGTTGAAATGCACGCACTATCACTATGTCTCATTTGACGAAATTAAAAAAGCGGGCAAGATTCTTCTTTTAGATAATGTTGAAGATCCACACAATGTTGGAGCTATCATCAGAAGCGCAGAAATCTTTGGATTTCACCACATTCTTCTGCCCATAAAAGGTGTCCCTGGAATCTACCCATCAGTGGTAAAAGTAAGCGCTGGCGCAACTGAGCATCTAAAAATTGCCAAAGACGCAAATGCAATCAGTTATATCAAACGATTGGTGGATGATGAAGGATTTTCAGTCGTTTCGCTTGACGGTGCTGGCAAGGATTCACTTGAAAGTATCGCTGCAGAAAACCCCGCAAAACTGGTTGTTGTTTCTGGCGGTGAAGACAGTGGAGTTGGTCAGTTTATCCTTAATAATTCCAAATGGATAGCATCAATCCCGCAGCAAGGTCAAATCAATTCACTGAACGCCTCGGTGGCGACGGGGATTGCCCTTTTTGCCCTGCGAAATATCGGGAATTAATATGATTGCCCCAGAACAAATCACCATCCTAGAACAAAAACTTAACTATACATTTTTACAACATGATTTGATTGAGTTAGCAATGACACACCCCTCCGCTGATGACAATTCTGGAAAGAATTATCAACGGCTTGAATTTTTAGGAGACGCGGTGGTTGAACTTATTGTATCAACACTACTATTCCAGAAATTTCCAGAGGCGGAAGAGGGAAAACTAAGCAAAGTGCGCTCTAACCTTATTGATGAAAAGGCACTTGCTATGCATGCTCGCTTTTTAAAACT
>JAGLDR010000198.1 GCA_023145475.1 bacterium | reverse complement strand
ATCGTGGTGATGAAGTTTTTCCTTTGACTATTCGATATGGACAACGGCACGAGATTGAGATTGAGCAGGCGCGCAGGCAGCTTAAAAAGTATGAATTGCTTGAAAATGCAAGAGAGATTGTGCTTGATTTGTCATTTCTTTCTGTTACCTCGTTGATTAACAAAAATCGGGCAATTCCTGTTGAAGAAAGTGAGTCAATTCCTTCAACTTATGTTCCCTCTCGCAATATTATATTTCTCAGTATTGCCTCTGCGTGGGCAGAGCAGGTGGGCGCTGATTTAATCGCCATTGGCGTTAATTCTGTTGATTATTCGGGTTATCCCGACTGTCGTCCAGAATTTATAGAATCGTTTAATCGCTCGCTCATTCTTGGTACCAAACGGGGTGTTGAGGGAAAACTTTCCATTGAAGCTCCGTTGCAACATCTTACAAAAGGTGAAATTATCAAACTGGGCCTCAAAAATGGTGTGGATTACGGTTTGACACACTCCTGTTATAATCCAACTGACGGTGGGGTTTCGTGCGGAATCTGTGACAGCTGTCGACTGCGACTTGAAGGATTTAGAGAGGCAGGTATCAGCGACCCACTCTCTTACACGGTGCAAAATTAGAAAATGTTACTTTTTGGGTGGTAATCTTGACACTTTTGCCTTCTTGGTTATAGTCTTCCGTGCTATTTTTTTGAGGGTAGTATGAGACTTTTTATTTCTGAAATTTCAGATAGCCGTAGAGCGCTTGATGTTGAACCACTTTTTTTGCAAGAAGAGTTGACACCAGAAGCGACGCTTATTGGACACAACCTCTCGATTTCATTCTATAAAGCAGGCGATGTTATTGCGCTTTCTATAACGGGTGAGGCGGAAACTCGTACGCTCTGTAATCGCTGTGCAGAGCCAATTGAAGTTTCGTTTGATGTTGATGAGAAGTTTTATGTTTTTCCAAAGTCAGATGCAGAGTCTGTTGATTACATCTACTCTGGAGACACCCTTTTATTAGACGATTTTATACATGAGGCACTGGTTATGACAGCTCCTTCCTATATTTTGTGTGATGACGACTGCAAAGGTCGTTGCCCACAATGCGGAGTTGATTTGAATACCACGACATGCCAATGTAATAATGATATGAACAACAAGATATAGCCGGAGGAAATCATGGCAGTTCCAAAAAGAAAACATTGTAAAGCTCGTTCCCGTAAAAGAAGAGGCGGACATGTTAAATTGAAAGTAGTCAGCGTAATCACTTGTCCACAGTGTAGTGAGCCTATGCTTCCCCATAGAGTTTGTCCATCATGTGGATTCTATCGTGGAAAAGAGATAGTTTCGACTGAGGCTGAATAACACTCAATGTCTCCAACAATTGCTGTAGATGCAATGGGTGGTGACAGAGGGCCTTCAACGATTATTCCAGCTGTTCTTGAGGTATCTGAAGAACATAAAGAGATAAAAATCGTGTTGGTTGGAAGAAAAAGGGATATTGTTCCGTTTTTTTCTGATGGCAAAATTCCTGAATCAATCACAATTATGGAAGCGGAAGATGTTATCTATGATTCTGATGATCCTGTTTTAGCCTACAAAGAGAAGCCAGATTCTTCACTTCATATTGGTCTTGAATTGTTGAAAGACAGACATGCCGACGCATTTTTTACGACCGGAAATACAGGTGCAACCGTTCTTGCTGCACACTTTATCTGTGACTATCTTCCTGGCGTTACTCGCTCTGCACTTGCGACAATCTTTCCAACACTGTCAGGCAGAGAGCTTTTTTTGCTTGATCTTGGCGCAACTATGGAACAAAAACCAGAATTATTGGCTGATTTTGCACGACTCGGTGCAGCTTTTTGCCAAGTTGTGACAGGAAACTCAACTCCAGTCGTCAAACTTCTGAACATTGGAACCGAGTCAGAAAAGGGGCCAAAGCATCTCCAAAAGACAGCACGAATCTTGGAGAAAGAGCTTCATTTTGGTGGATTTATTGAGGGGAATCATCTCTTTCGATTTCCTAATGCAGATGTTGTTGTTATGGATGGATTTACCGGCAACATCTTGCTGAAAACGATGGAAGGATTGGCAAAAACTATTCAGGAAATGGTAAAAAAACATACTGAAGGATCTGGGCCATTTGGCTTTACCCGTCGTCTTATTGACAAAAAAATACATTCGATGACCAACCGTTTTAACTATACAATGTATGGCACCGCTATCCTGCTTGGTGTAGAACAACTGATTGGTATCGGTCATGGTCGTTCAGAAAAAACGG
>JAGLDR010000197.1 GCA_023145475.1 bacterium | reverse complement strand
GTCGCAGCGGGCCAGTGACAGAGGGCCAGTGACAGAGGGGTCTGGTTCGCGGAGTATATAACAATGTTAACTTCACCCAAGTTTACCACTTGTAGCATGTAACATCAATAATAACAACGATCCTCATTTTTTTATCGTGACTACAGATTAGTACATTCACATATTCAGTATTTTTGATCTAACAGGTATTTTTTTAATACTGAGAGCATCGTATATTTTCCTGTGAAAAGATTCAGGCTCTGAACAACCTCTTATATGAATACATCCGCCATCTTTTTTTACCATGGACGTGGTTATAATCACATGAGTTGAAAGCAGTGCGCGGATACGTTTCCATCTCATGGCAATGTCGACTTTATGTAGCTTTACTTGTATCGAGTTGAGTAAGTGATATGCAAGGATAGTTATAAATATGTGGCTGTCCGTACGGTGCTCCTTTTGATGGAAGACCGGACGCATATTTAAATCATCTTTCAAACATCGAAACGATTCTTCCACTCTTGTAAGCATTGTATATAAAGACCACATCTTCTTACCGCTCAAATCTTTCCGTGTGGTGCGCAAGAAGTATAAACCCGAGAATTGTTCTTCCGCCTCTTTTTTTTCAAATGTCCATGTTAGTTTTATAACTTTTCCTTCGGATTGTTGAGTATTTATCTTATAAAATCTGCCAATCGAAGAATATTTCTCTTTCAATCGTCCTATACGCTCAATAACCTTATCATAACGCTTTACGCCGCCTTTTTTGGTTAATGACGCTCTAATATCCTCAAGTCCTTTCTCAAAACGTTCCTGATATTGGGACATCATGGCCGACTCTTTTGCCAATCGTTTGCTGCTTTTGCATAAGAGAACATTTTCCTTTGAACCTTCAAAAAGAGCAACATCCACCCTTGCATCGTCAGAGTCCTTTATATTCACCAGATCGGCGGTATCAATCTCTGAAGACCGTAACGGCTTGTTCCTTGCCACAACTATGTAATCATACCCTTCCCGGAACAGCATATTCAGATTATCTTCCGTTGCTATCCCGGCATCCATAATTACTGTAATCCCTCGTTTCTTTATTTCTGATTCAGTAAGCTCCCTCACATCAATCTCTTCGTTCTGTAAGGTTTGAAGGGTGGAAAGAAGTGTCCCCGGCTCACTTACGTTTCCCGGTAAGGTCTTGCTTGTTTTTATAAATCCCATTTCATCAACGACCAATCCCAGGGTCACCAGGGGACAGTCACTGCGTTTCTCCTTGGACCGACCCCGTTTTGCTTTCTTATTGGACTTTGCATCACCCTCAAAATATGTGTTGGTCAAATCATAGAGAATTATCTTATCGTTCAACGAAAATAGATTTTTTTCGTTTTTCAAAAGCACACGCTCGATCTCTTGCTTATGGGAATACAGCAAATCGCTAATACGATACAATGCATTGTTAGACAATGTATTTACATCAAAGTCCAGCAGTTCGCCAATTCCACTCATTTGCCGAGCCCATTCACGTGTTCCACGCTCACTTGTGGGATATACAAGTTTTCCTACTATTGCAAGCGCGGCAAGCTTGATCTGCTCATTGCTAAACCCCAAATCATTCAAACATCCTTCAAATCCCAGCTCCGCAAATGCTGATAAACCAGCATGTTCCGCACCAATTGTCCGTGACCGGGTATTCTTTACGCTGTTTACATTAATCGTCTCATACACAGGCGTTTCTTCAATTTCACAATGTACCGATCGGTGAGCTGAAATATTCCTCTGTACTATCTTTTGGGCATAATGCCC
>JAGLDR010000196.1 GCA_023145475.1 bacterium | reverse complement strand
ATGTTCATCACCTTCATAATTTGTCTGCAAAACCAGAACATTGGTACTTTTATAATTTAGTCGTGCCCAAAATGAGCCATTTGCCTTATCAACATTCTGTACGAGATTGTTCCGACCATACATCACTTGCAGCTGTTTGTAATCAAGCATAAAATTTTCTGGCAGATTAACGCGTCCATTAAAAAAGACCTTTGTTGCCACGAATTCAACACCACCAAACTCTTGCTTTTCATCAAGTGAATTTGTCGGCGCTTGCAGACTGTCAATACAGCGAGCCTCAAAGCAACGCTCAGAGCGAGAGCAATCACCAAAAGTGCTGCACTCGATTCCAAGATGACTTTCTGAAGGCTCGCATGATTGCAGAACCGTCATCATCAAAGCCACAAAAAGCATTTGTATTAAAAAATGTATTTTCCTCATATCTCAACTCACCTATAAAGATTAATAATCACTTTCAAGTGCACGCCACCCTGAAGTCCATCACGGTTGATGCCTTCGCCTGTAGCAATTGTGCCCCACACCTTATCATAGGTAATATCACCTCCAACCCCAAGGTGAATCCACTCCCAAACACGATAAATATAATCTATCGCACCTTCTATATAGTACCCTTGCATCACGATATTTATTGAATCTGACGATGGTTTGTCCGTTGTTGAAATGTATCCACCACCAAAAGTCAGCGCGAATCGAGAATTTTTTGTCCGCAAACCATGAACAAGATAGCGTACTTGCAAGCCACCACCAATATAGAGTGCATCAGTATCAAGGCTAAACGACTTAAACACCGCTCCAACGCTCAAAAAATCTAAAATAGAGACATGAAATGCGAGATTATAATTTCCTATAACAGAGAAGTTCTCGAAATCTTTGCCGCCCCATGCAATGCCGCCAGTCAAATCTAAAAAGAGTCGATAACTATGCCATTTGTTAATAAGTACATCTTTTGCGAGAACCCAACCATCTTTTCCAAGAAAGCGAGCACGATAAAAATCACCATTCTTCTCAAACACTTCCATCTCATCATTTTTGTAAAGTTCAAACATCTTTTTTGAAGTCAGTGAAGGCTCGACATACATAAATGAGGGACGCGAAAGTTTTACAACATCAGGCTTTTTAAATGAAAGAACCTCGTCCGAGCGTTTTTCCATAACAAAATCATCGTCAGCGGGAGGTGGAGAAGATGAAAAATCATCGCCGCTACCCTCATCAGATTTTGGCTCACCACCAAACTCGTCTGATTTCTTTTCGTCACCAAACTCATCGGCTTTTTTCTCATCACCAAACTCGTCTGATTTCTTTTCGTCACCAAACTCGTCTAACTTCTTTTCATTACCAAATTCGTCTGATTTCTTTTCGTCACCAAATTCGTCGGAATTATCAGAAGAATCACCCTCTTCATCTTCATCCTCTTCATTTCCATCCTCTTCACCATCCTCTTCATCCATCGAAACAATCAGAGGAAGAACTGCTGTCCTCATCGATGCAAAAATAGAGCACGGAAGCATCAGCAACATAAGCATAACAAGTACACGAATCACCATTCACCTCAATCAACAAATTAATACAGACGAAGTGTAACAGAAAATCTAGACATTTGCAAGGAATGGTGCGATATTTACCCTAAAAAAAGAAGTGCCAATTGTGCGGTGCCAATTAAAGCGTCGGCATGAGTTCTTTCATAGCCGTGAGAAGCGTCAACACCTTGCCCAATAAGTGCTACTTTCACATCATTTCCCGCACGAAGAAGTGCACTGCCATCTGAGCCATAAAAAGGGAAAATATCAATTTTATAAGGAATTTCATTCTTCTTTGCAAGTGCTATAAGAGATTGTGTCAACTCATAATTATATGGTCCAGATGAGTCTTTTGCACAGATAGAAACGGCGTTCTCACGCCCTTGGCATCCATCTCCGACAACACCCATATCGATAATGAGCAGTTCATCAATCAGAGGAAAGCCAGCAACACCTTGTCCCGTCTCTTCCGTTACATTAAAAAAGAGATGAAAAGGCTTTGAAAGCTCCGTTTTTGACTCCATCAGAATATCAGCGAGGTGCATCATAACGGCTACAGATGCCTTATCATCAAGAAAGCGAGATTTGACAAAATTATTTATCACCTTAAATCCTGGATTAAAAGAGACGAAATCACCTGTTTTAACCAATTTTGATACTTTTTCAAAGTCAACACTATCCACTCGGATAGAGCTATTATCCCAATCGGGAATCAGTTTTTTCAAATCGGCGTTCACATGAACCGCAGGATTCTCAGGCAAAAAAGTACCGGTTACAACACCGTCTTTCGCGTGAATTGTAAGCTCTTCACCAACGATATTAAGTGCAGGAAAGCCGCCGACTGGAACAATTCTCACTCGACTATCCTTAACCTCTTTCACCATTCCACCAAGTGTGTCAAGGTGAGCTGCCATCATCTTTCCTATGCCCTCTTTTGGACCAAAATGGTAAATCACCGCACCTTTGTTTGTCTTGGTAAAACGAATCTTTTTCTCTTCTGCATTTGCCACAAGCCACTCTGATGCCGCTCCGGTAAACCCTGTTGGTGATGGAATTGCAACAACGCTCTCAAGATAGCGTAAAATCTCATTGATTTTAATCTCATTTTTCATGGTAATACTCCTTTTGTATATGTTCTATCAAATAGTCATAAACCAGCTGATGCCCTTGTGGTGTCCAGTGTACATCACCCTCTATAAAATAGTCTGGATAGCTCTCCCCAAGGTTAAAAAAAAGAGGAAACATATCAATCAACTCGACACTATTTTCCTGTGCAAACTTTGTCCAATACTGGTGATGCCTGTCATCGAGCTCTTGTCGCTTCAACTCGTTAGGCCATGGGTAGATTACCATCGAAAAGGCAATATTGTTTTGCTTACACAGCTTTGCAATCTTTTTCAAATAACTATCCGCTGACGCAAGCCCCTCTCTACCCCACCGATCAAACTCTTTTTGATTATAGACCCAGCGTGGGGTCAACTTATGAAAATACTTGTGACTTGTCCAAAAGGGAGATGTCTCAGGGTCCAAAGGATTTTTATTCGCCAAATAGATGCGTTTGTAATAAGAGTTATACAGAAAAGAGTAGTGAATAAAAAAGGTATTCATCCGATATAAAAAGAGAGATTCACCAACTTTTGCAGGCACAAAATATTTATATACAACCTCATCTTGCATATCTGAAACATCTAATAAAAGTATAATTCTATCAACTTTCAAGCCATCGATAAGCAACTTTTTCAACCTTAAATAGTGCAGTTTTGGTGAATAGCTAACAACACCGGCGTTAAGAACCTCGACACCTTGTTTTTTGAGAGCTTTTGAGAGCTTTCCAACAAAAGTCATCGGCCACGGATAGCCAACACCCTCGGCAAATGAATCACCCATAAAGAGCAACCGTTCTCCATCAGTTTTCAGCGCAACCTCACGCGATGACTCATCAATAAAACCCAATGAATTCGTATAGATATCATATCTTTCGACATCCGTTTCGCCCCAAAAAGTTTTTGTATGAATACTGCTATCTAATCCATGGTGACAAAAGAAACTTTTCACACGAAACTGGTTAATTTTTCGATCGCTGAACAAAACTGCGGTCGTATCAAGAAAAGAGGCAAAAAAGAGGAGAAAAAGAAGGTTAAACAGAAGAACCTTGTACCATAAACGCCCTTGAAAGCGTCTTCTTATTATCAAGTGAGCTATGATAACAAGAGCCAAAAGAATAAAAAATGGAGAACCTACAAATATCATAATTTCTTATAGCATACTTGGAAGATGAATGCAATACTATCCTGCATTCACCCCACTCTTTTGTCTAAACGAGGAAAACCGTAACAAAATATTGTTTGGAAGCATTTTTGCTTTATAATGTGCGCGATTGTTTATTTAGAGGAGAAATTATGTTTCATCGTATCCTATTTGTCATGCTTATGACGCTGACGCTCACCATTTCGGCTGCACCAAAATTGCACTATCCAGATGGTTCAACAGCAACGCTTGAAAAGGCTGTTGGCTATTCTGCTGGTTTTGTTGCAAACATATCAACTCACGGCGCGATTATTGAAAAGATGACCTACCACGGCAAAACTATGATACTGTTTAAGGGAGAAAGTGGCTCTTTTCCTGTCTACACTGCGGGAAAGTTTCCTCTTCTTGTTGACAAAACACTCTTTTGGCGAGGAGATAAAGACCCACAGTATATAGCCAAAAAATATGGTGTCACTCTGAGTGAAATTATGCCAGAATACAATCTCTACCGATTTGTAATAACGGGTGAGGAAGACGCTCTTCACATTGCAGACCGCATTGTTACAAACAAGGATGGATACGCATTTCCAAATTTGGTGTACCGTCAAGTTTTAAACTATCTCCCAGACTATCCAATTGCTGATGAATATTACGCTCACCAGTGGCATCTTAGCAATGGTGGCTCATACAACGACTACTATGGCGACCCGATTAAAACAGTTGAACACGCTGACATCCATTTTGATGCGGCAATGGATTATATTGTCACCCAAGCTCTTGATATTGATGAGACAACTAAAATCGCTATTATGGATTCAGGTGTTGTATTAGACCACGAAGATTTGACTGAAATTGAGATTGGATATGACGCCATTGAAGACAAAGATGGGGGACAACCGGACCTTTCAAATATAGATTCACTCTCTCAAGGTGATATTGGTGGTCTCGCACATGGAACAAGTTGCGCTGGCATCTCTGCTGCGGTTGGAAACAGCAAGGGAATGAGTGGCGTATGTCCGTGGTGTGGCATCTATCCTGTTCGCTATCTCGACCCTGTCAACAACAGCTATGTTGACGATGAAAAGACTCTCAGAACTTTCAAAAAATATGCAGAAGACAAGAGTATAACCGCGGTTAACTGTAGCTTTGGGCCAACCGCTGAATATGGTGATGTCCCCGTCTCTAGTGGTCAAATAGAAGCACACAAATATTTTATGGAACATGGTCGAGATGGCAAAGGCGGCGTTATTGTCTATGCCTCTGGAAACGACAATATTGATGCTGGATATAACAAACTTATGGACTATCGCTTCTCGTTTGAAAGAGATGGAAAAAGTGTTACAAACAAGCTCGTCGTGGTCAGCGCCACAACTGCGTGGGACACCAAAGT
>JAGLDR010000195.1 GCA_023145475.1 bacterium | reverse complement strand
TCGGTTGTTTCGTCAACAGTTTCATCAGTGGTTTCATCCACCGTTTCGTCAACAGTTTCATCAGTGGTTTCATCCACCGTTTCGTCAACAGTTTCATCGTCATCATCTGGGCGCGATGAATCGTCGCCCCTACCATCATCGTCTACGGTTTCATCCACCGTTTCATCAACCGTTTCATCACCATCATTTTGCGTGGGTTTTGCATCACCGCATGCGACAAAAAACAGTGCCATCACGGCCATCAATACTACCTTTTTCATTCTTCTTCTCCTGTAATATAGTTTTTTAGAAATATTGTAACTGCTGAGGCGCCCCACTCCATTTCGAAACGCTCTTTTTCACCATCTTTTGAAAGTTTTATCAGAGTTGTCTTCTCTTTTTCATCAATAAAATAGAAGAGTTCTGAAGAGAGAGGATTATAAGCCATAGGAAGCGGAGCAAACGCGTTTAGGCCCCTGTCAACCTCTTTTAATTCGCCATTTTTTATATCAAAAAAGAGCAGAACATTGTCCCACGATGTACGATTATCTGAGATGATAATATACATATTCCCATCATTTGTTGGCTGAACATCTATAAAATCACCGTCAAGAATTGTGCCATTTTTGTCTGATTCTTCTAAAATAACATCTGACTCCAACGACTCTAAATTGACTCGCACAATGCCGCCATCTCTCTTCTGCCAGTTTCCTGAACACGCTATAAATGCGTAATTTTCATCAAATTGTGGATTCCACGCAATTCGGCCATAAGGATTTGCAAGCGGAAGTTCTGCAGAAACAGTTTCCATCGTATCAAGATTGAGTTTTATAATTCGTCCACCATCAGATTGCCACTGACTGTTAAGAAATTGCAAAGTTATCCAGACTGTGCGGTCAATCTTCAAAATACGAGCAGGCGAATAGAATTCATGCTCGCCTGGTATTTCAAGTGCTATTTTTGTCACTTTTCCATCTGAAAAACAGAGCAAATCATTGCTCTGCAACGCAACAAAACAATATCGGTTCTCTTTTTCGTCAAAAAAACCATCTTGCATATTAAGATATCCACTCTCTTCATCTGTTGTTCGCCACACCTCTTCAGCTTTTTCTCCATCAAAATCGGCAAAAAACGAGTGGTGATCTCGGCCAATTATAACTACTCGATTTGAATCAGATGCAAGGGTAACATCGGTGCCATTTGCAGTGCCAAGTGGAAAAGAAGGTATGATTTCCTCTAACTCACTCAGCTCGGTTGATTCAGCAAAAAGAAGGTGTCCACTTTCAGGAAGATTCCAACTCTCGACACCAATCACCGCTAGTGAGGCTGAGGTACATTCCCCGCGATAGAGTGAATATCCGTCGTCGCAGGCAACATCTTCGTCAACCGATTCAAAATCCGCTTCTGAACTGTCATTCCATGCAGTATCAATATCAGACTGCTCTTTTTCAAGATCGGCGGGAAGCCACGGCGTATTGTCTGCGCACGAAGAAATCATCAATAGAACAAATATATTAGCACATAAAAACCAGCACTTCGATACAACTGTTCGTTTTAGCAAAAACGACCAGCCACTCAGTGACCTTACACTACTTCTCATATTAATACCCCACCTCGATTCCTATTTTTGGTGATATTCCGGGTGTTGAATATCCCGCAGAATACGCATACCCTGTCTGATTAAACATATTCTCAACTTTTGCAAGCAATTTCACAAAACGGTGAACTTTCCACGAAATAGCGATATCACAGATAACAAAAGCAGGAATCGTCTCAATATAAGGATTTCTCGGTGGCAGATATATCTCATCATCTGATGGTCCACGCCACACCGTTCTAAAATTGATATTAAATTTCTTCTTCCAATTCCAATTCACAACGGCAGAGATGGTGTGCGTTGGTCGACGAAGGAGAGGAAGCGAAACTTTGTATCTATCCTCATTCACTATCACATGCCGATATTCCTGCTTCATAAAGAGCCATGTCCATGCAAATCGACCAGAAAATCCATACATCTTTTTTGTACGCAACTCCAGCTCTAATCCCGCGTTCTCCGTCATTGCTCTATTGACAAAGGTGTTCGATTTATCCACATCTATTTGGTTGTAAATCCGTTCCCAGAACAGTGTTGCACCAAGTGCAATTTTCTTTTTGTAGAAATACTGGGTATATCCACCATCAACGCCCCACGCAATTTCCGGCTCTAATGCGTCATATTTTGGAGAGTACGGACTATAGAGTTCAAATAGTGTCGGTGTTCTAAATGATCTTCCGCCTCGCGCTCGCACTGTTGACGATATCGGTGTCTTCCAGACCACACCAAGCGTCATCAACGGCTCAATTTGTGCATGTGTAACAGCAGGAAGAAGCTCATCTGTATCTCTATCCATCGTTTGCGTCTGATAGAAAACAGCTTCACCTCGCACTCCAGCAATAAAGGTGAGCTTTTTAACTGGCGTCCATGAAGCGTGACCCCACAGCGATATAAGATTGTTTGTCTGTCCGGTAAAACTCAAATCTATAAGACGAAATGTCGAATTATCACGAAAGTGAGATTCACCCCACGACCGCGTAAAGGAGAGCCCTGTCTGAATGAGAAATTTCTCTGTCGTCACACTATTTTTCCACGCCACAACGGAGCGATAACCAACAAAAGAGCCGTTCATATCTTCATACACTTTACCAACATCCGCACCATCTCTATCTTCTAGTGTTGATGCCAGCAGAGAAAAAGAGAGGGTACTGTTTGAACGAGGTGAAAGATAAAATTGAATAGAAGGCGAAACAACAAACTCGGTCCGTTTCATCGTGCGATTCAGATCGTCTAGCAAAGGACCTGCTCCGTCATCCGCATCGCTGCTATCCATTTTAAGATAGGAAAAGAGTGAAAACTCTCCATTTTGAGGAAAATCTATATGCAGTGAAAGTGTGCCACCGCCTCGAATATGTCCATCGTGTTCAAGAGATATGCTGTCTAAAACGGGCATATCAACAAGATTACCATAACTTCCCGCATCAGAAAGAGCATTTTCATAGGAGAGATAAAATCCACCGCTGAGTGAATATCCATTTTTTCCATAAGAGACCGATAGTGACGAATCAACACTATTGGGATATGAGTTGTTCTCTCCTGCGTCAACAACACCACTCACCAGCCGGCTTGAAATCTTAAAGCCATCGTTACCCCTCTTTGTCTGCAAAAGAAGTACACCGCCCATAGCACCAGAGCCATACAAGACCGCGTGAGGACCTTTCAAGAGCGTTATTGATGCAATATTCATCGTAGAAAAGCCACGCATATCATAAGAGCCATCAACACTAATGGGTGAAACCAAAGGGATGCCGTCAAGCAGCACAAGAAGATTGCGAGATCGCAACCCACGGACAGAGAAAAAAGCGCCACCTCCTCCATCGGTTACGGAGAGTCCTGGCAACATCTTTGCAGCGTCAACAAGAGAAAAATTGAGTTGCTCTTCTATTTCGCGAGAGGAGATTTTAGAAGATGACGAGGCCTCATCTCCACCACCATTTTTTGCGCGGACGACAACGGTATAGTCTGATGCTATCAGGTGCGTGCAAAGAAAAAAGATGATGAGAAAAAGGTTCACTTTCACAGCTATTCCCTCCGCGGGGATCAATCTGTGTGCGCGGAGAGGTTGTGTGTCTGGCTCGCGCATTATTGCGCTTACAGTTGCGGGACAGCGTCGGATTTTCACCGAACTTCCACAATCAACACCGCATGGTTGACGAGCTATTTTTAACAGGATAAAAGTTATTAGTCAATATTTTATTCAGACTTCAATTTTTGAAAATTTGCCAGCTATTGAGGGAGAGGGACCTGCGTCAGATTTTGCTTTACTCTCACCTTCTCTTTTATACAACCTCGAACACTCGTCAAAGGATAGATAACACTGCCTCGACCAACGATAGTTCCAGGATTAAGTACAGCATTACACCCAACTTCTACACCATCACCAATGAGTGCTGAGAATTTACGGAGTCCTGTATCCAATCGTGTACCATTGGGAAGTGTTACAATAACAGTGCCAGGCAGAGAGCGAACATTTGAGAGAATGACCCCTGCTCCGATGTGTGATTTATATCCCATAATGGTATCTCCAACATAGTTAAAATGTGGAGTTTGCACGCTGTTCGCAAGAAAGGCTGATTTAACCTCTGTGCTGTTGCCGATAGTACACTTCTCTCCAATAATAACATTGCCTCGAATGTATGCTCCGTGGCGAATCTCGGTGCCAGCACCAATAATAGCAGGGCCACTGACTGATGCTGTCTGTGCGATTGAAACGCCTTCGCCAACCCAAATATTGTCACCAAAAAGTTCATACCCTTTCAATGTTGGGCCAACTCGTAAAATATATTCACCAATCAGAGGTAAAGCCTCCCACGGATAGTCAACTGTGTCAAACAAATCGCCACAAATTGTCTGCTCTAACTTTATGAAGTCATCTATAAATTTCATATCTGCTCCTATCCAAAAATATATGTTGGAATCATTATAAAAAAGTGATAAATATAGTTAACAGGATACATCAGTATCGAGAGGGCACCAGTTGCCATTAATCCGATAAGAATAAAAAATCCATATCGCTCCATCATCATAAAATACTTATCATACTGTGGTGGTAAAATACCCATCAGCACCTTACTTCCATCAAGTGGCGGAATAGGAATCATATTAAAAAACCCAAGAAGAACATTAAAAAGGACACCATATTGAAAAAACTTAAGCAAGACCATGTTGTGGGTATATTTATAGGAAAGAACCAATAAAAACGAGAAGACAAGCGCCAAGATAGCATTTGAAACAGGGCCAGCAAGAGCAACCAACATTATCCCCTTTCGAATTGGAACTTCCCGCCGAAAATTGTAAGGGTTAAATGGCACGGGTTTTGCCCATCCAAACAGCATATTTCCTGGCATGAGCATCATCACAATCGGAACAAGTATCGTGCCAATCGGATCAATGTGTGGAAGTGGGTTAAGGGTCACGCGTCCCATCCGTTTTGCCGTATCATCACCAAGTTTCAGTGCCATCCAGCCGTGTGCTGCCTCATGAAATACAATTGAGAAAAAAATTGGCACAACTGCCAGAGCTATATTTCCAATATCCATCACTTTCCCTCCCGTGGGTGTCTTTTTTGAAATTCTTCTGCTATCTTCTTTTGATCTACATG
>JAGLDR010000194.1 GCA_023145475.1 bacterium | reverse complement strand
GAATCAAATTTCGCATCCAACACCGCGAGTTTGTCTATTCTGGCGACAAGAAAAGTTGCGAGTGACTCTCTCTGGCTACAGTATGCTATAACATACCAGTTTCCTTGATAGTTCAGCAACTTATACGGCTCTAATTCTCTGTCCGACTCTTCCCCTTTTGCATTGGTATAATGCACTTTGAGCTTATTTTTATGCCGCATCGCTTGGATAATTGATAAGATGAGTTTTCTATCCATCTGTTCAATAGCTGATGAGTGGTATTCTATCTGATCCATTACCGAGAGATACTCTTCACGAATATTCTGAGACAAATCCTTGAGAATATCTTTTGGAACGACAGGAATATAGTTCATTCCCTTCTCTTCTAAATCCTCTGCTAACGCTTTCATAAAAACATGGAAAAGAATGGTCTCCTCAGACGCAAAACTGAGATATTCATACGGTTTTGTGTAGATGTACCCTCTGATTTTGCTGTCATATTCAATCGGTGCCCGCAAAAAATCACGCATATAGGCTATATCTTTTTTGATGCTCTCTTTTGAAACTTCGAGATAGTCGACCAACCTCTGTTTTGTAACCTTTCCATAGCGTTTGATAAAGTCATCTATTGCGTGGATTCGTTCTGTTCGTGACATTGTTTTTTCTCCTTTCTTTTACCGAAAGATTTTTAACATCGCAGGGTTAACTATCCTATAATCCTTCAGAGAAATCTCGCCTTCGCTGATGGGAGCGACAAGAATCGACTCTGTTTTGTATTTTTTCTCTTTCAATACCACTGCTACCTTTTTAAAATTAAGTTTTCTGCCATCTGGTTGTTCCGCACTTTTTGCTTCAATCATATAGACGACATTGTTTCTAACGATGAGAAAATCAATCTCAACACCATTTGAGTCTCGGTAGTAGAAAAGTCCATTTCCCGGTTGTTCCACAATTGTTTTTTTTAGTTCAGACATCACAAAGTTCTCCCACATGTGTCCATACGCTGGAAAATCCGAGAGATTTTGATCTGGTTGAATATGGAGCAGATGTGTCAACAATCCTGTATCAGACAGATATATTTTAGGAGCTTTTATCAGCCTTTTTCCAATATTTCCACTGAACGGCGGCAAGAGAGTGATAATTCCGCTTGCCTCAAGCACACTTATCCACGACTTAACGGTATTCGGTGCAACGGCAACATCCTTTGCTAGTTCAGATATATTTAAGAGCGAACCACTTCTGAGCGCAACAAATTGAATCAGTCGATGAAAATCTCGTAAATGAACAACATTAGTAAGAGAACGAACATCTCTTTCAAGATATGTTTTTATATAATCGGCATAAAACTCATCAGAATTAAGTGCTTGCTCACCCCACAGTTCAGGAAATCCCCCTCGTCCAACAATAGTGTTTGTAGAAAATGCAATTCCCGCATTTAAGATTTCGTGTGCACTCAGTGGTTCAAGTTCAACAACTCGAATTCTTCCCGCAAGAGATTCTGTCACATGATTCATAAGAGAAAACTGCTGAGAGCCTGTTAATATCCACTTTCCATTCCGCTGTCGATGTTCATCAATATCAATCTTTAGCTCTCGAAAAAGATGTGGAGCATACTGTATTTCATCAATAATAACATTCTTTGCATTATCAAAACGAGAGAGAAAAGCTTTCGGATTCTCTTCTGCCTCTTTGGCTAACAGTGTAGAATCCAAGGTAATATATTCCGCATCAGGAAAAAGATGTTTAAGCAGACTTGTCTTTCCTGCTTGCCGCATTCCTGTCACTAAAACCGCAGGACGCATTTTCACCGCATCTAAAATCTTGTTCGAACAATCTCGATTAATCCACATCACACATCTCCTCTTGATAGAAAGGTACAACAAAAAGTCCCAACCTCTTCTATAATACCACTTTATGATAATCTGTCAATAGATGTT
>JAGLDR010000193.1 GCA_023145475.1 bacterium | reverse complement strand
GCAATCTTAAATCACTATAATCGTGCAACCGTCACTTTTAGAAGATGTATCACCGCTATCAGCGGTATTTCCTGTATCTCCTGTATCTCCTGTATCTCCGCTGGTATCGCTTCTTTTTATTAAAAAAAAATAAAAAAGTTATTATCCAACAGTTGACTCCTCGAACGCTATGCTTATATCTACATTTGCGACGATGAGAACCGAAGCCAAGGAGGAGATTGTGGTTCGTAAGAAAAAAGAAAAAAAGAAGATAACACTTGAGAATGAATCAGAGGTTATCGACATTACAGAAGGATTAGAGGATACTGAATCTCTCGACGATTTTGTTGAAGAGTTAGAAAAACCAAAATCCAAAAAAGAGAAGAAGAAACATGCAGCAGCAAAAGAGGCTGTCGCTATGGATGCTTTGAAAAAGGAGATTGAAGAGCTCAAAAATGAAGTCAAAAAGATGGTGGCAGAGAATCGCAATCAAAAAATTCGTCTTGAAAATGAGTATGGCAAGCGGGTTGAGTATGCAAGCGAATCATTTTTCAAAGAGTTTATTCTTATAAAAGACTCTTTTGATGAAGCGATGAAACATATTCCTGAGAGTGAAACTGAGTTCGATAAAGGAGTTAAGCTTCTTTATAATAATATAGAACAGCTGATGGAAAAGTTTAATCTCTCATCATACTCTGCTCTTGGAACAATTTTCAATCCAGCTCTCCATCAAGCGATGCAGAGGATTGATATTGCAGAAAAAGAGGAAAATGAAGTGATTGCAGAGTACCAAGTTGGCTACAAGTATGGGGATCGCCTTCTTCGACCCTCGATGGTTGTAGTTGCAACAGGAAATGCGCCAGCACAAGCTGAAGAAGAGAAAGAAGAAGAGATACCGCCCACAGAAACTGAAGATGTGGACGAAAAAACAGATGATAATAAACAACAATAGGAGGCAATTATGTCAAAAGTTATTGGAATCGATTTAGGAACTACCAATTCATGCGTTTCCGTCATGGAAGGTGGCGAGCCAAAGGTTATCGCAAATCAAGAAGGAAGCAGAACAACACCGAGTATTATCGCGTTTACAGATAAAGATGAGCGCCTTGTCGGTCAGTTGGCAAAAAGACAAGCTGTAACAAACCCCACAAAAACACTCTATTCTATTAAGCGACTTATTGGCCGCAAATTTAATGCTCCTGAAGTTACGAAAATGAAAAAACTCGTCCCGTTCACATTGGTAAAAGCACCAAATAACGATGCATGGGTCAAAGTTGGCGACAAAGAATTTAGCCCACCTCAGATATCTGCTATGCTACTTGAAAGACTCAAGAATACAGCAGAAGAGTATCTTGGTGAAAAGGTAACAGAGGCCGTCATTACTGTTCCTGCTTACTTTAATGATTCACAAAGACAAGCAACAAAAGATGCTGGTAAAATTGCGGGCCTTGATGTGCTTCGTATTATCAACGAGCCAACTGCTGCTGCCCTCGCCTATGGTATTGACAAGAAAGGAAAAGATATGAAAATTGCCGTCTACGATTTAGGTGGCGGAACTTTTGATGTATCTATTCTTGAACTTGGAGATGGTGTATTTGAAGTGCTTGCTACAAATGGCGACACCTTTCTTGGTGGTGAAGATTTTGATCAAAGAGTTATTGAATTCTTTGTTGAAGAGTTCAAAAATGAGGCTGGCATCGATTTAAGTAAAGATCCGATGGCACTTCAACGCTTGAAAGAGGCTGCTGAAAAGGCAAAACATGAGCTCAGCTCAACACTTGAAACAACGGTGAATCTGCCATTTATCACTGCTGATGCCAGTGGTCCAAAACACTTTAACATCTCTATGAGCCGTGCAAAACTTGAATCATTAGTTGACGATTTGGCTGATCAATCAATTGAACCTTGTAAAAAAGTTCTTGCTGATGCTGGTGTTGATATTTCTGAGATTGATGAAGTTATTATGGTTGGTGGCATGACAAGAATGCCACTCGTTACCAAAGTTGTTAAAGATTTCTTTGGAAAAGAGCCACACAAGGGCGTTAACCCTGATGAAGTTGTTGCAATTGGTGCTGCAATTCAAGCTGGCGTTTTGAAAGGCGATGTTAAAGATGTACTGCTTCTTGATGTTACCCCTCTCTCTCTCGGTATTGAGACACTTGGCGGTGTTTTTACCGCTCTTATCCCACGAAACACCACAATTCCAACAAAAAAGACTGAGGTTTTCTCAACTGCTGTTGATAATCAGCCTGCTGTTAGCGTTCGCGTCTTTCAGGGTGAGAGAACAATCGCAGCCCAAAATAAACTGCTTGGTGAATTTGATTTGACAGAAATCCCACCAGCTCCTCGCGGTGTTCCAAAAATCGAAGTTAGCTTTGATATTGATGCAAACGGAATCTTAAATGTCTCTGCAAAAGATGTAGGCACAAACAAAGAAAAGAAGATTGTTATCAAAGCAGGCAGCGGTCTCAGTGATGATGAAATCCAACAGATGATTAATGACGCTGAAAAATATAAAGACGAAGATGAAGAGAAAAAGAAGAGCATAGAAGCGAAAAACAACGCCGAACAGCTGATTCATACAACTGAAAAATCTCTCAAAGAGCATGGCGATAAACTTGGTGATGAAGATCGTGCGCTTATCGATGAGAAAATAGTAGAGTTGAAAGCTATCTTAGAGACAAACGATGTCGAAAAGATTGAGAAACAAGTTGAAGAGCTCTCTCAAGCTGCCTACAAACTTGCTGAAATACTCTATAAAGAGCAAGCGGGTGAAAATGGCGGAGAAGAGGCTGCACAAGCAGAAGAGAAACCACAAGATGACGATGTTGTTGATGCAGATTTTGAAGTAAAGGATAGCGAATAAACAATGGCAAAAGATTATTATAAAGTACTCGGCGTCTCAAGGGGCGCCGAGGCTACTGAACTTAAAAAAGCGTATAAGAAGCTGGCAGTTAAGTATCATCCTGATAAAAACAGTGGCGATAAAGCTGCAGAAGAAAAGTTCAAAGAAATTTCTCATGCATACGATATTCTCAGCGACCCTCAAAAAAGACAAATCTATGACCAGTATGGCGAAGAGGGTCTTCAAGGAGGAGGTGGCGGCGGTGGCTTTGGCGGCGGCGGCTTCGGTGGTGGTGGCTTTGGTGGAAGCGGCATCAATATCGATGATGTGTTTGAACAGTTCTTCGGTGGTGGCGGTCAATCTAGGCAAAGTAGAGTGCAAAAAGGTGAAGATCTCTCAATGCGTATGACCATCTCATTTGAAGAGGCGTTTAAAGGCATTAAAAAAACTGTCTCATTGCAACGCACCAAACAATGCAACTCCTGCCGCGGAAGTGGCGCACAAAAAGGCTCAAGCAAAAAGCAGTGTCCAACCTGTCATGGTGCCGGACAAGTGCGAATATCTCAAGGCTTTTTTGCACACGCTCAAACATGCCCATCGTGTCATGGTGAAGGACAAATTATAGAAAAACCGTGTAATAGTTGCCACGGTACTGGTTTCAATCGTGAGAAGTCATCCGTTGAGGTAACCATTCCATCTGGCATTGATGATGGACAGAGAATCAGACTTTCTGGTGAAGGAAACGCAGGCAAAAATGGCGGTCCACGAGGCGATTTTTATGTTCAGGTTTCGGTGAAACCACATAAACTATTTCTCAGAGATGACCTTAACATCCATATTGAAGTTCCTGTGGCCTACTCTCTGCTTGTTCTTGGTGGAACACTTGACATTCCAACAATGAATCAAACAGTAGAGATGAAAGTTGCACCCGGAACTCAGCCAGGAACAAAATTGCGTCTCAAAGGAAAAGGATTTCCCTCACTCAGAAGCGCAGGACGAAAAGGCGATTTATATGTACATATAAAGCTTGAAGTTCCAAAAAATATTTCAAAAGAGCATAAAGAGTTGATAGAGCAACTTGAATCTTTTGAAAAAGAGCATAAAGAACGACCTCTATTCAACGATTTTATGAATAAAGTCAGAAACTTATTCAGTTAACTCCATAAAAAACTCTGGTCTATGAAAATCGGGCGTTTTCGTGTGAATTGGAAACGCTGACAAATAGTGTTTCTGCGGAAGATTATCCCCACACTTATAGAAATTTCCCACTATTTTCTGAGTCATAAAATCTTCAATTTCTGAAAAATGAAAAAGAGCTTTTGGAAGGGTAACATCAAGTGTCCAGTGAAAGCTTCCCTCTCTCAGAGCAAATGGCTCTTTTCCAAGAGATGCAACAACCGTAACCTTGCTCAAAACCTCTGACGAAAGAAAGATTCGCTCATCTCTCGATGTTCCATATTGAGCAAGTGGCGTACCAATACAACTGAACTCGAAGTTATAGTACTCTTTTCTATTAAACGAAACAAAGAACTCAACACAACTATCCTGATATACTGGAGAATTATGTGCTATATGGCGTGCAACGATTTCTCTTTCTGTAACAGAGAAATTTAACTTAATGCACTCTTTCAAAAGAGAAAATGTCACCTTCGCAGAAAGCTCTGACCCAAACTCTTTCCAATTCTGCCACCCTATTGAATATTCTCTCTCTCTCACCGCGCTCCCCTCCTCTATTTCCATCATACTACCAAACAACAAATCTAGGTCAATTTATTGATTCTTGCTCTGGGAGTTGTATATTAAATACGCGTGCAGGCACCCTGCAACTTTTGAGGAGGACAACATGGTATCGTGGGAGACAAAAATAACATCAATCAAGCCCAATGAAATTCTTTTTCGTGGCTATCCTGTTGAGCAGGTAATGGAGCAGCTTTCATACGCTGAAACCGTCTATCTTATGCTGAAAGGAGAACTTCCCACAGAAGATGAGGGAAAAGTTTTTCAATCGATTCTTGTCTGCTCGATGGATCACGGTGTTACTCCGCCATCGGCAATGGGCACACTCAACTCAACCTCAACTGGTGCACCAGTAAATGCCGCTCTCGCTTCGGGGCTTCTTGCTATCAACGATTTTCATGGTGGTGCAATCGGAAATGCCATGAAGTTGTTTAAAGAGGCAGGAGAAGCAGCAGGACGACCACTTGACCGGCAAAAACTCAAAGCATTTATGGAAGAGAAGTTTGCGAACAAAGTACGCTTTTCAGGATTTGGACATCGTATCCACTCTACAGACCCTCGCAGTGTAGCACTCGTTAACATTGCTCGGAAAAATCTTACTGCTGACGCTCTCTACTGGGTTGATATCGCCATAACAATTGAAGAACTCATCAATGAAATCAAAGGAAAACGGCTTCCTGTCAATGTAGATGGGATGATTGGTGCTGTCCTTTTGAGCCTCAATTTTGATATCGCTATCTCAAATGCAATTTTTATGATTTCCCGTCTTCCTGGACTGCTCTCCCACTTTGTTGAGGAGAAAAACACACAAAAACCAATGAGAACAATTGTGCAATCGGAAGCCATTTATAGTGGTAGTGAAAAGAGAGACTTACCAAAAAGAGGTGAAAAATGATTACCGTAAAAGAGGTTACAAACAACAAAAAAGAGCTGAAAAAGTTTAAGTATATTATTTATGATATCTATGCGGATGAACCAAACTTTGCTCCACCTTTGAAAAGGATGGTTGATGATATGCTAGATCCAGGGAAAAACCCCTTCCACAAACATGGCGAGTACGCATACTTCTCAGCGTACGAAGGCGATAAGATTGTCGGACGAATTACCGCTCACATCGACCCTCTCTATAATGAAAGATACAGTGAGAAACGGGGCGCATTTGGCTTTTATGAAGCATATGACAACCCTGAAATAGCCAAAGTTCTTATGGAAACCGTAGAAAAATGGCTGACAGATCGCGGAATGAATCACATCGTTGGGCCACTCGACTTTTCAGCTAATCAAGACCTCGGTTTTCAGGTAGAAGGGCATGACCATCCAAATGTTGCCCTTATGCCGTGGACCAAAAAATATTATCCAGACCACTTCTATCCACTGGGATATGAAAAAGAGGAGGGAATGCTCTCGTGGGTTTTTGATGATGTTAATGCTGTTCCCGATTCTATTGCAAAATGGAGTGAACGACTCAGAAACCGTTACGATGACTTGGAAATTCGCAACATTGATATGAAGCATATGGAACGAGATACCAGAATGATATTCGATATTTACAATGAAGCCTGGTCAGATAACTGGAGCTTCGTTCCAATGACAGAAGCTGAAATTCAAAGTACCATTAAAGATATTAAATCAATTGTTGACCCTCGTATCATCTATCTGATTTTCAAAGGTGGCGAACCAGCTGCCTGTTTTGTTGCTGTCCCCGATATTAACCGCTTCTTGATTAAAAATAGACGGGGAAATCTTACTCCATCAGTTATGTATAACATGGTCTTCAATTTGAAAAAACAAGATAAACTTCGTGTTATCATTATGGGCGTACGAAAGAAATTCCGCAAACTTGGGCTTGATATGATGATTTATGATGATTTGTTTAATAAAGTATATAATGAGCGCAACTATAGAAACGCTGAGATGGGATGGATTCTTGAAAGTAACCATCTGATGAACTCAACGCTTGAAAAAATTGGTGCAAAAATGGTTAATAAATTTATTGTCCTTGGAAAAAAGGTGTAACTATGGAAAAGAAAAAAATACTACTTACCGGCTCAACTGGCTTCATCGGAAGTCATACAGCCTCTGCTCTGCTTGATGCTGGTGCCGATCTCATTCTCTTCTCAAGACGGAAGAATGAGCTTACAAAAGAGTTCGAAAAAAGAGGTGCAACTATTTATACTGCCTCTTTTACCGATTCTAAGGCCCTTGAGTCGGCACTAAAAGATGTGGACATTGTCGTTCATGTTGCTGCAGCAACCAACGGTGTTAAAAAAGAGGACCTTATTTTTAGTAATGTAACTTTTACAGAAGAGATTCTAAAACGGTTTTCAAAGCGTATGATTCATGTGAGCAGTCTTTCCGCTGCTGGGCCATCTTTTGAAGGTGTTCCAATCAAAGAGGGTGAACCTGAACGGCCACAAAATTGGTATGGTGAAAGCAAACTCGAAGCGGAGCAAGTGGTCAAAAAATGGGGAGAACAAAACGACAACAATTTTGTCATCCTTCGCCCCTCTCCTGTCTTTGGTCCTCGTGAGAAAGATTTCTTTCAATATTTCTCTATGATGAAGATGGGTATTCGATTTATTTTAGGAACAGGAAAACAAAGAATATCAATGGCGTATGCCGACGATGTCGTATCTTCTATCACTTTTATGATTACCCACCCAGAGGTCAAAGGTGAAACCTTTTTTGTCTGCGGTGATTCTGCACCTGATTGGCTTGAAATTGCTGCCGCAATTCAAGAAGGAATGGACAAAAAACGGGCGATGACCCTTAAACTTCCTGAATTTTTCGTCTATCCCGTTACTTTTGTTAACGATATTATACAAAAATTTACAAAAAAACCTGCGTTGCTAAATTCCCAGAAACTCGCTGATATTAAACAGGATTCTTGGATGTGTAGCAATGAAAAACTAAAAAAACTTGGATGGAAACCATCTTTTTCTTTCAAAGAAGCAATAAAAATGACCGCTGAGTGGTACAAAAAGGAGGGGTGGCTCTAAATTTTACAGCCATCTTGTTGTTGTAAACTACTCTGGGGATTTAGAAATGTTGCAATTTGGACTCATTGGCGCTGCTGGGTACATCGCTCCTCGACATATGAAGGCAATCAAAGAGACGGGAAATAATCTTGCTGTTGCTCTAGATGCAAATGACAGTATTGGCATTATGGATAGCTACTTTCCACAGTCATCTTTCTATACCGAACTTGAACAGTTTGATAAACATGCCGAAATGTTGCGAAGAAAAGAGTCTCCACTCGACTTTATCTCAATTTGTACACCAAACTATCTTCACGATGCGCACATTCGACTTGCAATGCGAAATCAAGCCCATGCTATCTGTGAGAAGCCACTGGTCCTTAACCCCCAAACACTTGACCATCTTGAAGCTCTAGAAAAAGAGACAAATCGGAAACTCTATACCATTCTTCAGTTGCGTCACCATCCATCGATTATGGCACTGAAAAAACGCTATGAAAAGACTCCAGATGACACTATTTTGGATATTGATCTTACCTATATTACCTCTCGTGGTCGCTGGTATGATGTCTCATGGAAGGGTGATATTTCAAAATCTGGTGGTCTGCCTGCAAACATTGGCATTCACTTTTTTGATATGCTTACTTGGATTTTTGGAGCGCCACAAGAGAGTATAGTTCATATAAACAATGATCACCTTGCCTCTGGCCTTCTCACACTGAAAAAGGCGCGTGTGCGGTGGTTTCTGAGCACTGATGCAAGATCTTTGCCTGAAGAGCTTCGGCAAAAAGGCATTCCAACACTGAGAACGATTACCATTGAAGGTGAAAAGGTTGAATTCAGCAATGGATTTAAAGATTTGCACACCGTCTCCTATGAACATATTTTAGATGGCAGAGGTTTTGGTATTAAAGATGCACGCACTTCTGTTGAAACTGCTTTTTCTATTCGTAACGCCACACCAATCGGTGTTAAAGGCGAATTTCATCCATTTTTACTCCCATGGAGACGAGTTGTATGACACCTAGCAAAAAGTTTTTTGTTCACCACTCATCTTTTATTGATGACGATGTTACTATCGGTGATGGCACAAAAATCTGGTACTTTTCTCATATTCTTTCAAACACGACAATTGGCAAAAACTGCATTATTGGTCAAAATTGTATGATTGGCGGCAATGTCATCATCGGCAATCAAGTAAAAATACAAAACAATATTAGCGTCTACGATGGCGTAGAGATTGAAGATGGCGTTTTTCTTGGACCATCTATGGTCTTCACAAATGTTATCAATCCTCGTGCTTTTATTGAGAAAAAAGATGAATTCAAAAAAACTCTTCTTAAAGAAGGGTGTTCTGTTGGTGCAAATGCAACAATTGTCTGTGGTATTACTATTGGTCGCTACGCCTTTATTGGTGCTGGCGCTGTTGTAACCAAGAATATTCCTGACTTTGCTCTGGTCTATGGCAATCCAGGAACAGTACAAAGCTGGGTAAGTATCGCTGGAAACCGACTTATTTTTGACAAAGAGGGCTACGCTGTTGACAACTACGATTCATCTCGTTATTATCTCGACGGCAATATTGTTCATTTAGTAAAAGAGTAATCAATGCAATTTATAGATTTAAAGGCTCAGTACAATGCGTACAAAGCCGAGTTTGACGCAGCAATTAGCGGTGTTGTGCAATCAGCACAATTTATCATGGGAAATGAAGTCATACATTTTGAAAAAGAGCTTTCAAGCTACACTGGCTCTCCTCACGCAATCACCTGCGCAAGCGGAACAGACGCACTCCTTCTTGCCCTTATGGCACTTGATGTTGGTCAAGGGGATGAGGTTATAACAACACCTTTCACCTTTATCGCAACTGCTGAGGTTATTTCGTTTCTTGGGGCGACGCCTGTTTTTGTTGATATAGATGAAAGCTCATACAATATCGACCCAGCTCTTATTGAGGCAAAAATAACCAATAAAACCAAAGCTATAATCCCGGTCAGTCTCTATGGACAGATTGCAAATATGCACGAAATAAACCAAATCGCATCACACCATAATGTGACGGTAATTGAAGATGGTGCACAGAGTTTTGGCGCAATGCAAAATGGAAAGAAGAGCTGTAATCTCAGCACTATTGGCTGTACAAGTTTTTTCCCAAGCAAACCTCTTGGTGCATATGGCGATGGTGGAGCACTTTTTACAGATGACGCTCTCTTAGCAAAGAAGATTGCAAGCATGAGAATTCATGGGCAGACAAAACGCTATACGCATAAATATGTTGGCATAAATGGTCGATTAGATACAATGCAAGCGGCAATTTTGCGGGTAAAGCTGAGCCATTTTGACGATGAGTTGCAGATAAGAAATCGTATAGCACAACGCTATACTGAAGCATTACAAAACGATGTAATAACTCCGGTTATTTTTGAAAATAACACCTCAGCATGGGCACAGTATTCTATCCGATTGCAGCAACGAGATGCACTTATTGACGCATTAAAAACCGAAGGGATTCCAACAGCTGTCCACTACCCTACACCACTGCATTTACAAGAGGCGTTTGCCTCACTCGACTATAAAGAAGGTGACTTTCCAATATCTGAGGCTGTTGCAAAATCTATTGTAAGTCTTCCTATGAGTCCATTTCTTTCACAAGAAGATCAAGAAACTGTTATAAAATCTGTTCTGAAAAATAGATAAAACTACATCTTATCAACGACAGAAATCCCAAGAAGCTCAAGACCGTCTTTCACTGTATTAGCAAAGTGAGTAATCAAGCGAAGTCTCTGGCTTTTTAACGGCTCATCTACCTTCAAGACAGAGAGCGCATTATAGAAAGAGCCAAATCGTTGCACAAGATCAAAAAGATAGTCGGCAATCAGATTTGGACGATATGATTCTGCAGACTTTTCAACTATTTCAGGAAACTTCAACAGTGCAGTTGCAAGGCGGCGTTCTTGTGGTTCTGAAATAGCAATAGCCCCACTCTCAACCTCACTCCCTGCACTTCTTAAAATTGATTGAACACGAGCATAGCTATATTGGATGTAAGGCGCTGTATTCCCCTCAAATGCCAAAGCCTTCTCCCATGAAAAATCGACACCACTAGTGCGATTCTGAGACAAATCAGCATATTTAACAGCACCAATACCAACAACTTTCGCAATTTCATCTTTATCTGTATCGCTCAGTGATGGATTTTTCTCTTCAACCACTGCTCGCGCACGGGTAATTGCCTCATCAAGCAGTTCGGTCAAAGGAATTGCATTACCGCCTCGTGTTGAGAACGCCTTCCCTTGAAAACTCATAATACCAAATGGAATATGCTCAAACTGCATCTTCCACCCTGCTTGCTCTGCAATGGTAAAGACCTGTTTAAAGTGTGTCGCTTGGCGAGCATCTGTCACATAGAGTGCTCTATTCATCTTATATTCAGTAAACTTAAAGCGAATTGTTGCCAAATCGCTTGTAGCGTAAAGATATGCACCATCTTTTTTACGAACAATACAGGGATGGAGATGGCTCTCCTCTGGAAAAAAGACAACAAGAGCACCATCATCCTCTATTGCTATCTTTTTTTCTGATAGCTCATCAATCACATCTTTCATCATATCATTATAAAATGATTCACCATACCAGGTATCAAAAGAGACCTCCATCCGATTGTAGATACGACGAATTTCAGAAAGAGTGAGTGAAATAAAGAGCTCCCACAATTTTTTATTTTCCACATCACCTTCTTGCACCTTTCTTAACTCTTCTCTCGCACTATCATTCAGAGAGACATCTGATTCTGCTTCCTGACCAAATTTGATATAAATTCGCTCTAATTCAGCAATTGGATCTTTTTCGAATGCGTCAACATCAAGCCAGCGGTGGTATCCAACAATAAGCTTACCAAACTGCGTGCCCCAATCACCAAGATGGTTGTCTGCAATGACTGAGTAGCCAAGAAATTTATATATTCGTTTTATACTTTCACCAATAATCGTTGTCCGCAAATGGCCAACATGCATCGGTTTTGCAATATTAGGTGAAGAGTAATCAATCACAACAAAGCCATCTCTGTCAAGATGTTTAAAATCCCACGAATTATCTTTTGTCTCTGTCAAATATTCTGCAATCCACTCATCTGCAAGGGTAATGTTGATAAATCCAGGTCCAGCAACTGAAATTGAGGCAATAGGACCTTCAATAGGGATAATTTCACTAATCGCTTCTGCACTCTTTCTTGGCGGTTGTCTAAAATCTTTTGCTGTAACCATGGCAAAGTTTGTCTGATAGTCGCCAAACTGCTCTTGCTGAATTGCCTGAATGGAAAGTTTATCCCACTCGTTAAAGTCTGGAAAAAGTTTTGAAATAGCACTCTTAAAAACATCTTTTAAAATGATAGAAACTTGTTGCATTATCCTCTCCTGCAAAATCCATAAAAGATATTACCGATGGTTTCTAAAAAGTAAAAAGATTAATTCATCATCTCTTGTGAAAGGAGATAATTCAAGTATTATACCTCAGAGGATTTGCAAATGGAGCAGAGAACATAATGAAGAATCAGCACTTTGTAAGTAGCACAATTTTTGTCGATGATTTAGTTAAAAGCTATCCAGAATCACGGCGATTTTTTGGACAGATGGGACTCTGCATCACCGCTGTTGGCGCTATCTCTCTCGAACAACTTCTTGTCGAGATGAAAAAAGATAACATCCCGGAGATCATCAATAATCTCAATGAGTTTATCAAAGAAATAAGATCAAAGGATATTAGATGAGTTTTTCAAACAGAACTGAAATCGTTGTAGGAAAAGAGGGGATAAAACAGCTTGCAGATGCCAAGGTTGCACTCTTTGGACTTGGTGGTGTTGGGGCAGCCGCAGCACTTGATTTAGTCCGCGTTGGAATAGGCACTATTACTGTTGTTGATTTTGCATTGGTTACTGAATCAAATCTCAATCGTCTTGCTATTGCTTTTGATTTTAGTCTTGGAAAAGATAAAATAGAGGTCTTCACAACACTGGCAAAAGGGATAAATCCAGATGTTACGATTAACACCATATCGAGCTTTCTGCATGGTGAGAGTATGGAAGAGATAGATTACAGTGGCTTTGATTTTGTCATTGACGCTATCGATTCACTCAATCCAAAAATAAATCTTATTGTTGCTCTGCTTGCAACTAAAACTTCTTTTATCTCTGTTATGGGCACAGGTGGACGAATCGATCCAACGCGCCTTAAAATAACTGATTTTTGGGATACGACTGTCTGTTCACTTGCACGATCAGTGAGAAAACGACTTCGAAATCGAAATATTCACAATCCTTTTCCTGTCGTATGGTCTGATGAATTGCCAATTGCACCAATCGAGGCAGAAGGCAGCCACGACGACACACATACAGGACGCATCAGAAAACAGCAAGGTTCAACACCGTTTGTACCGCAAACTGCGGGTCATTTTGCAGCATCATTTGTGGTAAGGAAGATAGTTGAGGAGTTGAGGAGTTAAGAACGGTGTCAGGCCTCTACATTTTGA
>JAGLDR010000192.1 GCA_023145475.1 bacterium | reverse complement strand
AAGCGATGTTTTCAACAGAGCATGTCGGCAAGGTCTCTTCACCAGGGTTTTGGGCAACGGTTCTTGGTTTTATTCCTGACAATCCATTTGAAGCACTGATGTCTGGAAATATTCTACAAATTCTCTTTTTTAGCCTCTTTTTTGGCTTTGGATTGACTGCATTGAAGCAAGAGAAAAAAGAGAAGGTTCTTTCGCTTGTCGATTATATAACAGAGGCGCTTATCTGGATGATTGGTAAGGTGATGCTCGTTGCACCACTCGGTGTTTTAGGACTTATGGCACATGCTGTTGGCACTTTTGGATATGATGTACTTGAGCTTGTTTTGAAGCTTTTAGTTGTCTATATTGGTGCGCTATTGCTCCAAACATTTATCGTCTATCCGATGATGGTAAAAATCTTTTCAAAGACCAATCCATTTACCTTTCTCAAAAAGTTATATACCGCTCAAATTGTGGCACTTTCAACCTCTTCATCAATGGCGACACTTCCCGTTACTATGGAGGTGTGTGAAGAAGATTTAGGTGTAAGCAAAGAGACAGCCTCATTCGTCTTGCCGCTTGGAGCAACCATCAATATGGATGGAAATGCAATTTATTACGCACTTGTAGCCATGTTTTTTGCACAGATGTTTGGTATCCATCTTGGACCGACAGAGATTGTAGCAATTATTTTGACGGCAACATTAGGTTCGATTGGTCAAGCGGGCGTTCCGGGCCCAACACTGCTTGTTGTTGCGGTGCTTCTTGCGGCAAATCTGCCCGTCGTTGGACTGCCACTCCTTTTTGGTGTTGACAGGCTGTTTGATATGCTCAGGACAGCGGTTAATATTACTGGCGATGCGAGTTGTGCAGTTATTATGGATGGTCTAAAGGAGGATGAGACGGAGAGCTTGCAAAAAAAGTGATAAAAGATTAAAATGGTGTTGCGGGTACAGATAAAGGGTGACTTTTATATTTGGGAGAATTTTTATGAAATACCGAGTATTTCTTGTTCTACTACTTGTTGCTCAACTCTTCATTTTTAGTTGTAAAGAGGATGCTAATCAGCAATTTGAGTGTATTACATCTACTGATTGTTCAGGCGAACTTATCTGTGTTGAGCATCAATGTGTTGAACAACTAGAGCAGTCAGACAACGATGATGTTACCGATTCAGCAGGTGATGAGGATCACTCTACTATTATTATTCCTGATGAAGACAATGGAAACCCCGATGAGAGCACTGATAATGATACTCGCCTAGATGATGATTTCTCCGTTTTAGATGAAGACGAGATTATAGATAGCGATTTTATTGTTGATATGGATAGTGTGAGTGATGAAGATAGTGTTGATATAGATTTTGCTGTTGATGAAGATGTGCTCATTGATAGCGACTCTACTAGTGATGAAGATGTGGATATAGATGTAGATAGTGCCGTTGCAATTTGTGGGAATGGTATTGTTGAAGGTATTGAGGCGTGTGATGACCCTGATGGAAACAGTGGGGAGTACGATGGATGTAAAGCTGATTGTACTCTTGCTGCTCACTGTGGTGATGGCACAACAGACAACCCTGATGAAAAGTGTGACAGTGGAGCAAATAATGGTAAATACGCATACTGTAATATCACCTGCGACGGTCCAGCCGAGCGATGTGGCGATGAGATACTGAATGGTCCTGGCCCTGAGCCGTGTGATGACGGTCCGCTTAATGGGCACTACGGACACTGCAACGCATTCTGTACTGGCTTTGGTATTCGTTGTGGTGATGGAAGCATCCAAGCGTGGGAGGGTGAAGCGTGTGATGAAGGCGAGGATAATGGTTTAGGAACATGCGAATATGGTTCAACTACCGCGTGCACTGTCTGCTCTTCTGAATGTCTTGAAGAGGCAGGAACAGCAATCTATTGTGGTGATAATACTATAAATGGCTCTGAAAATTGCGATGATGGCGGGGATAACGGTCTCTACGATTGCTGCGCATCTGATTGCAATGGTCCTGGTCTGCGCTGTGGTGATGATATTGTGAATGGTGCGGAAGCGTGTGATGATGGCAACGCTATAGAAGATGACTACTGTGATGACACTTGTGAAGTTATCGGCTCATGCGGTGATGGAACAACTCAAAGCAATGAAGATTGTGATGAAGGAAGTTTTTGTGATAACGATAATTCAATTGATTGTACCGATAATGCCTCACTCTGTGGTGCAGGAAACTGTATCACCATTCTAAAAAATGGCTGTAATCCAAGCTGTAGCACCGATTTTGAACCACCAACAGTCGACTCAGTTGACCCTGTTAATGGCAAGAGCGATGTTATGGACACCATTATTGTGGTCACATTTAGCGAAACTATGGATTATCACGATGCAAAAATCACTCTCCTAAAAGAGGGCGATACAATTCCTACAGAATACGCTCCAAGAGAGCATACAAATTTGGATAGTTTCACCTACAGCACAACCCTTGATTTCAGTCGAGATTACGATTATACCGCAACCGTTCTTGCAACGGCAACTGACAGCGGTGGAAATGAACTTGGCATGGGTTTTGTCTGGACATTTAGCGTTGATGAAGATGAGTGTCTTACAGAAAACGGTGGTTGCGCCCACATTTGTGCAAATACCGCAAGCGGATATGAGTGCTCCTGTGATGCAGGATACGCATTAGAGCCAGATATGATGAGTTGCGCTGATATTGATGAATGTGATGACGGTCTCGATAGCTGTGATCACACAAACGGTTCTTGTACCAATAGTGAGCCAGGTTTCACCTGTTCTTGCGACAGTGGATACCGCCTGCAAGGCGATGGTTACACCTGCCTTAATATCGATGAATGCTTTGAAGAGAGTGCTAATTGTGATCCTGCTCATGGCTCATGTACGGACAATTCTGGTGGATTTGATTGCGACTGTAACGCATACTACACCGGAGATGGAATTGCCTGTTCACTCTGTGACAGTAGTGTCAAGTGTGAGGCCGACTGTCAACCATGCCCTGGCGAGCAGGTTTGTAAAACGAACACCAATGGTACAACTCAGTGTATTGAATGTGTCATTTCTGATGATTGTGACAGCGGATATGAGTGTATTTCAAACAGTTGTGTTGATATAGACGAGTGTGCAACAGGTGCTGACACCTGTGATGACTATGCGACCTGTACCGATACCGAGGGTTCTTTTACCTGCGCTTGCAACAGTTACTATATTGGAAATGGTTACTCGTGTTCGTTTTGTAACACCGACGGTCAATGTGAATCAACTTGTCACGCATGCGGTGGCTCTACAACAGTTTGTAAGAACAATGGAGACAGCACAACAACCTGTGTTGAATGTACCGAAACGCTTGATTGTAACAGCGGTTATGAGTGTAAGGTTGATAACAGTTGCGATGATATAAATGAATGTACCGCAGCCACTCACAATTGTAATTTAACTTACTACACCTGCCGAAACACGACGGGCTCTTTTGCATGCGATGATATTAACGAGTGTGCTAGTGGAAACGGTGGCTGTGACAGTCACGCAACCTGTACTAACAATGTAGGCGCGGCACCAACCTGCTCATGTAACAACTACTACACAGGAAGCGGAACTAGTTGCACATACTGTAATGCCGACGGGCAGTGTGGCTCTGGATGTACCGCATGTGGTGTTGGAACACCAAAATGTAAAGACAACGGCAGCACCACTCAGTGTGTTGAATGTTTAAATGATGCTGATTGCTCTGGAACTGACAGTTGCCAAGCGGATGGTAGTTGTGGTAGTTGTCCATCTGGATGGGCAGAAAACAGTGGACATTGTTACTACTTCTCAACAGACTCAAAAACACATAGTGCCGCACAGACATATTGTGCGGGATTTGGAGGAAATATTGTTACTATTAACAGTGCCTCTGAGGACAGCTATATTGCAGGACAAACCTCACAATACACATGGATCGGACTCTCTCCTTCAGCACCCAAGACCTCTGTTTCTACCGCAACTTTGGTTTCGCCAAAAACAACAGGAACCTACGGCGGAAGATATACCGGAAACACTAGTGACTCTGCTCTCTTCCGTCACGCTGAAATATACAAGATTGTTGCGGGTAAAACAGGGTATTACGACATCACAGTTGATCCGAACACCTCAAATTTTGACCCTCAGATTCGTGTTTTTACTTCCGCTACCACTGATGCTTTGGGAGCCTCTGCCTTTGCACTTCAAGATGGTGCTGGAGACAATCAGACAGAATATCTCACCGTTTCTCTGACTGGTGGAACAACCTATTACATTGGTGTAACACATGAAAACGAGAGTCAGCCAGGTGGAAACCCTGGAAACTACGATATATTCATCAACTACTCAGGCAATAGTGACAGCTATATGCAAGAGCTTGGATGGATGAGTGGAGAGGATTACAGTTACGAAAACTGGTTTGGAACCAACCCAAATGAAGCGTCTACTAACTGTGCGTTTATGTATGGCGGAGATGAGTGGGATGAGGCAGCATGTACAGACTCATACCGTTATGTATGCGAGAAATAACAATCATCAGGAGAGATGTGATGCATAAATCAATACTTTCTTTATTGTTTATTCTAGTTTTTTTCTCTATCGGATGTGGTGGAGAGGAGAGTGTCGGCGCAACGGATGGTGGTAACACAGGAAATTCAGCAAATGATAGCGATGAAGGGGATCTTATTGTTGATACAGGCGATTCAGCAAACACATCAGACAGTGGTGATTCGGCAGACAGTGGTGATTCGGCCAACACCGGAGAGCCCATTGATGGTCTTGATCCCGAAGCAGATGAAGATGGCGATGGCATTAAAAATGGAATTGAAGCGCCAAAAGGTATTGCCGTTGATACAGATGAAGATGGAACCCCCGATTATAAAGATAGCGACAGTGACAACGATGGAATTCCTGATTCAGTTGAAGGAACTGAGGATACCGATGGTGATGGTGCTGTAAACTACAGAGATGTTGATTCAGACGGGGACAATATTCTTGATGAAACAGAGGCTGGTGACGATCCAGCCAATCCTATTGATTCTGATGGAGATGGAACACCTGACTATAAAGACTTTGATTCAGACAATGATGGGATTAAAGATTTAGATGATGGAATAACTGATCCCGATAAAGATGATTTGCCCGCATATCTCGACATTGATTCTGATGGCGATTCAATGTCTGACAGCGATGAAAAAGGGCCTGGAGATGCACCCCAAGACACAGATAAAGACGGTATTCCCGACTTTCTTGATGCCGACTCTGATAATGATGGACTGAGTGATAGAATGGAGTATGAAAACGGCTATAACCCCTATGATTCTGACACGGATGGCGATGGTTTTGATGACAATGTCGAAAATGCCTATGGTGAGCACATTGATCCAGGTCACACCGGAGCCGATTATGTAACAAATCCATCACTTGGCATTCCAGCAGATGTATTTTATCTCATTCTTCCGTATGAAGATCCAGAAACAGTGCGACCTTTAGATTTTCAAACAGACATTAAAAATGTAGACATCCTCATTCAAGTCGACCTTTCCGGCTCAATGGCAGGAGCTATAGCCAATCTAAAAAGTGGTATACAATCAACCGTCATTAGTTCAATTAGAAGCAAAATCCCAAACAGCGCCTTTGGTCTCGCTTCATTTGATGATTTTGAATCAGGCACATACGGTGGAAAAACATTGGTGACCTACAAAGTCAACCAACCAATTACGACAAATACCATGATGATGGCATCAGCAGTTAGCGGACTTGACACAACACCAGGAAGCTGGGAGCCACATGTCGAAGCCCTCTACCAATCTGCAACAGGAGAAGGACTGAGCAGCATTATCCAAGGTACTCCTGTGGGAACAACTAGTTGGTCAGATCGCTCTGGTGGCTCAAACTTTCCTGCCGCAAATTGCATGATGTCTGAAGGGAAAATTGGTGGAGCCTGCTTCAGAGCTGATTCTCTTCCCATTTTTGTCATGATGACTGATGAGATGTTTGAAAAAAGGACGCCAAACGGACTTCCTCCTATCAACGACAAAGGTGACACCAACCTTCGATGGAAACCAGGAATGCCGACATCACACACTCTTTCTCAGGCAACAAATGCTATGAATGCTATAAACGCCAAATTTATCGGTGTTTACTACAATGGCGAGAGCAACCCTCTTTCTGATTTGCAAGGGGTCGCCGAAGCCACAGGCTCAAAAAGCAAAACTGGCAATTATTTTATCTATACTATTCAATCAAATGGAACTGGTCTATCCTCTGCAATTGCAGATGCCGTCGTTGAACTTACCGGAAATATCAACATGGATGTAACGACAAAAAAACTCTCTGTTGACAACATATACGGCATTGACACCACACAATTTATCAGATCAATTATCCCAAACAGCACAACGCCACCAAACAGTTTTAGCAGTAAAGATTTCACAACCTTCTATGGCGTCAAACCGGGAGCAACAGCCCTTTTCGATGTCTCATTTCGTAACACAATCTATGAGCCAGATACAACAAATTCAACACTATTTCGAACCATTATAGAAGTTCGTGGCCAAGGGACAACACTCGATACGAGAGATGTGCTTATCATCGTTCCTGGAAAGCCTGTCACAAACGGTGGAAGATAAGAAGAAGATAAATCTAAGAGTTAAACAGCTGTTTTGACGCAAATTCAGGATTACTAGTCACATTTATTCCTAATTTACGAAGTCCTACCTCATCTCCAGGGCTTGGAAGGTGTGTGAGGTGCATTTCACAGCCACGAAGCTCTTTTAACTTTTCAACGGCGACCGATGCAGATGGATTAAATGTTGCGCTAATTGAGAGTGCAATCAGTGTCTCCTCAAGATCGAGACTGAGTGCTTTTCGCTGAAAAATATCCTTTTTAAGATAGCTAATAGACTCCGTTATGTTTGGTTGGAGAAGGTGGATGTCATCAGGTATTCCTGCCAGATGTTTAACCGTGTTGAGAATCAGTGCAGAGGCAGCGTGCATCAGAGGAGAGTTGTGCCCTGTAACGACTGCTTTATCGTTGAGCTCAATAGCCGCGCCACAGAAAAATCCGTCACTTCCCTTTCCATCTTGTTTTGCGTCCCACGCAGATTTTTTTGCAGCATCTACTACAACTCTATCAGAGGGTTTCGCATCAATACCTTTCATAATGAGTTCTGCTCTTTGAACGGTGTCTATATCGACAAGTCCCAAAGCATATTCACAAGAATATCTGAAATATCGGCGTATAATTTCTTGTTTTGACGCTTCGGTGACAAGAGCATCGTTAGTAATGCCAAAGCCAGCGCAGTTGACACCCATATCGGTTGGAGATTTATAAAAAGATGGTTCGCCTGTGATTTTTTCAATGATTCTTTTCAAAAGAGGAAAAGCTTCAATATCTCTGTTATAGTTTACTGAATATTTGTCGTATGCATCATGGTGGAAGTGGTCAATAACATTGACATCTTTTAGCTCACAGGTTGCTGATTCATACGCGACATTCACGAGGTGTTTTAAAGGCATATTCCAGATTGGAAAGGTTTCAAACTTTGCGTATCCGGCATTTACGCCGTTGATATGTTCATGATAGACTTGTGAAAGACAGGTGGCCAATTTTCCACTGCCTGGTCCAGGGCCGGTAACTACAACAATTGGCTTTTCCGTTTTGATAAAGGGGTTTTTCCCATATCCTTCGGGGCTGACTATGGTATCAACATCGGTAGGGTATCCCTTTGTAAATGTGTGCAGATAGACAGTTACACCGCGGCGTTCAAGTTTGTTTTTGAAGGCAATAGCAGAAGGTTGACCTTCAAAGCGAGTGATGACAACTGCTCTGACAGTTAGTCCCCAATCGCTGAAATCATCAATGGTTCTCATAGCATCAGCATCATAGGTAATCCCAAAATCAGCACGCATCTTCTTTTTTTCAATGTCGCCAGCATAGATACACATGATAATCTCGGCATCTTTTTTGAGCATATCGAGAAGCCTCATTTTTACATTGGGATCAAATCCCGGAAGTACTCTTGAAGCGTGAAAATCAAACAGAATTTTTCCGCCAAACTCAAGATAAAGCTTGTCATTAAACTTCTCAACTCTCTTTAAAATTTCTTCATATTGAAGGGTTAGATACTTTTCATTGTCAAAACCAACATCTACACTCATTGTTTACTCCTTTTTTTAGGTGACCATCATCCTCTGTAACTGTTCTTATAGTTATCATTTTCAGCTCTCTGTGTCAATGAAAAACTGTTAAAGATTTGCCCATTGTTTGACACAGTGGCTTACATGTAGTACAATGTAGATACATGTGGTGTAGGAGGCTCGTGATGAAAAAAGCAATAAATGTACGAATTGATGAGATGATGTTAACGGAACTTGATAGTTACGCTACAGAGTTGGAAAGAACACGGACATATCTAATCGAAAAAGCGATTAGTGCCTATTTTGATACTCTTGATGAGATTATTTCAGATAGACGAATTGATCAAGTGAAAAGAGGGAAAGAGAAGGTTTATACGCTCGATGAAGTTGCAAAACAGCTTAATTTAGTGTGATGTATAAAGTCATTATTCCGCAGTGCGTCCTCAAAGAGCTGCAACAGATAGATAAAAAAGATGCTCAGCTGATTTTCAATAAAATAAAAGAGTTAGAAGCCGGAAATTTTCAAAATGTTAAACCGTTGAAAGGGAAATATAGCGGAAAATTCAGGAAAAGAGCAGGGAGCTATCGAATTATATATCTAAAAGAGAATAATATTCTGCTTATTACGGTTGTGCGAATTGCGCATCGGAAAGAAGTGTATTGATTGCGTAAATATCGTGTTACAATATCGATAATATATAGGGCTACAATTATACGCAAATATCGTAGGGGTGCCCCTTGTGGGTACCCTTTTTCTTTTTCAAAATAAAATGTAATCTTGATTGTTTAAACCAACCCAGCAAATCCCATAAATGCAAGACTGAGAAGTCCTGCGGTGATGAGTGCAACTGGCGCACCTTTCATTACTGGTGGGATATCAAACAGGTCCATCTGCTCGCGGATTCCGGCGAAGATAACGAGTGCAACAAAAAATCCGATTGCGTTTGCGATGGCAAAAACAACACCTTGAAGCAGGTTGTAATCTTTCTGGATAACAAGGATTGCAACACCGAGAACGGCGCAGTTTGTCGTGATGAGTGGAAGAAAGACACCAAGCGCTTGATAGAGCGGAGGGCTGACTTTTTTCATGACGATTTCAACCATCTGGACAAGTGCAGCGATGACAAGAATAAAGCTGACGGTCTGCATAAACTCAATGTGCAACGGGATTAAAACAAGTGTTTGAATCAGATATGTTGCGATGGTTGCGAGTGTCATAACAAAGAGGACTGCGGCACTCATGCCTGTCGATGTGCTTACTTTGGTTGAAACACCGAGAAAGGGGCAAATTCCAAGGAACTGCGCGAGGACGATGTTGTTTACAAAAATCGCACTGATTATAATTATTATATATTCCATTTTTGTCTCCTACGCTTTTTTGGCTGTCATTTTATTGACAAGCGCAATCAAAAATCCAAGTACAATAAACGCTCCGGGAGGCATGATAAAGAGGAGCATTCCATCGGCTGATTCTGGTATAAATTTGAATCCAAAAATTGCACCAGCACCAAGCATCTCTCTTGCTGCACCAAGCAGAACGAGTGCAAAAGTAAAGCCAAGACCCATAACGATGCCATCTAAAACTGAAGCGCCAATACCCTGCTTTGAAGCAAAGGCTTCTGCGCGACCAAGAATGAGACAGTTGACAACAATAAGGGGGATGAAGAGACCAAGCTGTGAATGCAAATCGGGAAGATAGGCAGCCATGCTGAGGTCAATTATGGTTACAAATGCTGCGATAACAACGATAAACGCTGGAATACGAACTTTGTCAGGTATGAGGTTTTTAATGCTCGCTATAACGAAATTTGAGGCGATGAGAACGGTCATTGATGCCAATCCCATGCCAAGTGCGTTCATAGCTGATCCTGTAACACCAAGTGTTGGACACATACCAAGCAAAAGAACAAAAATTGGGTTCTCTTTGATTAACCCTCTGTATAACTCTTTCATAAAATGAGTCATTTTTTGCCTCCTTTTTTCCATGCGCCCACTGCTTTTGAGACAGCATCGAGGAACGCTCGTGAACTGATTGTTGCTGCGGTGATAGCATCAACATCGCCACCATCTTTTTTTACTTTTAATTTGTATGACGCTGGGTTCTTTCCTTTGACTTGTGGGACAAGATTTGGGGTCATCTTTGTACCAAGTCCTGGTGTTTCATGTTGATCAAGAACCGATGTGTTAAAGATTGTACCATCATCTGTGATACCAACCATAACCCAAATGTCGCCTGAAAAACCTTTGTTTGTAACACTTTTAACCGCTGTTCCAGCCAAAGCGTCACCTTTGTACGCTGGGTAGAGCTCAAGGCGGTCAAATTCGTTACCTTTACCTTTAACAAGATATTTTTTACCAAGTCTATCAAATGGAGGAAGAACCTCTTTGATTGCGTTTTCAAATTTTTGCTTTTTTACGGCATCAATAAGTGGTTTTGTCTTGGTATAGGTAAATCCAAGTAGTCCCGCACTTATAAGGGCGATTCCACCCAAAACAATAAGCATATTGATGAAGGTGCTTTCAAGCTTCTTCTTCTTTTTTGCATCAGCCATAATTTACCTCCTTGCCAAATCTTTTGGGTTTTACAAATTTATCAATCAGAGGGACAAGAGCGTTCATAATCAGAATTGAGAACATACAGCCTTCGGGGTATGCGCCAAACAATCTAATGAGTCCAGCGATAAGACCACCACCAATTGCAAAGATAATCTGACCTTTGACCGTCATTGGGCTAGTCACCATATCGGTTGCCATAAAGAATGCACCAAGCATAACGCCACCAGCCAATATGTGAAAAAGTGGATCAGCATAGTGAGTTGGATCAATCAACCAGAAGATTCCGGTTAAAAAGGCAAGCGAGCCGATATAAAAGACCGGGATATGCCAGGTAATCATCCGTTTGTAGAGCAAAAAGATTGCGCCAAGAAGGATTGCAACAGCGCTTGTTTCACCAAGTGAGCCACCAACATTACCAATCAAAAGATTGAAATAGTCTGGAATTTGGCTCATAACGGTTGCGGCACTTTCGCCAGCTTTCAGCCCCTCTTTTACGACACCAAGAGGTGTTGCACCAGTTGTTGCATCAACAGAAACATCAACCCAGAGCCACATTTTTGTAAGTAGTTCAGCTGGTTTTGGCCATGTTGTCATATCAACAGGAAAACTCATTAATAAAAATGCGCGTCCAACAAGTGCGGGGTTAAAGGGATTTCTTCCAAGCCCGCCAAAAGCCATTTTACCAACGCCGATAGCGAAGACTGTTCCAACGATAACTTGCCACATTGGAATAGAACTTGGCAGGTTAAATGCAAGCAAAATGCCGGTAACGGCTGCTGAGCCATCAAATGCGGTAATTTCAGATTTCATAAGGAATTTTTGTGTAAGATACTCTGTTGCAATCGCTGCAACAATAGCAACGAGTGTAACAACGAGTGCTCTTACTCCAAAGAAGTACACCGATGATATAAAGGCCGGCACGAGAGCCAGCATAACGCCCCACATCACCTTTGAGACGGTATATGGCGCCTTTTCATGCGGAGATTGGGAAACAGTTAATCTCATTTCTTGCTCCTCTCTCTTCTTAATCTATTTATATTAGCTTTTCCAAGTCGAATCAAGTCAAGCAGTGGTCGTGATGATGGGCAGACATAGCTACATGAGCCACACTCAATACAGTCAATCGCATCAAGCTCTTCCATATCTTCAAATCTCTTTCTGTCGGCAAGTTTCTCAAGCAGATATGGCTCAAGTCCCATTGGACAGACAGTGACGCACTTTGCACAACGAATACAGGATGTTGTCTCTCTTCTTGAACTCTCTTCTTTATCGACTAAAATCAGTCCACTGGTCCCTTTTGTTACAGGGATTTCATAGGTGGTTACGGCTTTTCCCATCATTGGACCACCGTTTATGATTTTTCCTATATCTTCAGGCATTCCACCCGATTTCTCAACGAGAGTATTGACCATTGTTCCAACTCTAACAAAGTAGTTGGCTGGTGTTTCAAGATGTTTTCCTGTAATCGTTACAATGCGGGCAATAAGAGGTTTGTTTTTTTGTACCGCTTCATAGACAGCAAATGCAGTTCCTACATTGTTGACAACACAACCAACATCAAGTGGGAGTTTGCCAGAGGGAACTTCACGATTGAGAACCGCTTTAATCAGCTGCTTTTCTGCACCTTGAGGGTACTGAACCTTTAGTGCCTCAACTCGTGTGCCTGGAAAGTCGGTAGCTGCACGAGCGAGTGTATCATAGGCATCTCTTTTGTTGATTTCGATACCAATAATGGCTGTCTCAACACCGAGTGCTTTTTTGAGGATTTCAATGCCGACAAGAATCTCTTGTGGGCGCTCAAGCATCAGTCGGTGATCAGCAGTCAGATAGGGTTCACACTCTACAGCGTTTATAATAACTGCGTCTATCTTTTTTCCTTCGGGAACCATATATTTGACATGGGTGGGGAATGTTGCTCCACCAAGTCCAACAATTCCGGCATCTTTAATTCGTTGAACAATCTCTTTTGAATTAAGGGTAATCTCTTTTTTTAAAATTACAGAACGATCAATGTTCTCTTCCCACTCGTCACCTTCAACTTTGATAACAACAGAGGGAACTTTATATCCAGAGCCTAAATCAACACTATCAATCGAGGTTACTATACCAGAAACAGAAGAGTGTATGTTGGCAGAGATAAAAGATTCGCCTTTTCCAATCAGTGTCCCAACTTTGACGGTGTCACCTTTTTTGATGACAGGGACAGCGGGAGCTCCGATATGTTGAGAAAGGGGGATTGTTGCCTTTTCTGGGACAGGTGCAGCCTCGATAGGTGCGCCAGCGGAAAGCTTATTTTCTGGGGGATGTATTCCGCCTATTTTAAATGTTCTTAAATTCACGATTTATCTCCTCCCTCTGCTTCAACCTTTGGTGCAGGTTTCGGTTTTGGTTTTGGCATTTCAAATGTTGCCTCAATTGCCTTCGTTGGGCAGACGGCGATACATTTGCCACAGGCGATACATTTTTCAGGATCGATGTAGGCAAGAAAGTT
>JAGLDR010000191.1 GCA_023145475.1 bacterium | reverse complement strand
CCACCCTTTTCTTGGCTCATACATGAGACCCAGACACGGCGATTTTTTCTGCCACGAGCGCGCATCTCAATGATGGCACGAGGACACGCTTTTGCACATGCACCACAACCAACGCACTTCTCTTCGATGATAACAGGAAGTCCTGTCTCTTCATCCATGTACATTGCGCCAAATTCACAAGCATCAACACATTCGCCAAGTCCAAGACAGCCATATTGGCATACCTTTTCGCCTGAAAAAGTTGTGTGAGCAATAGTACAGTTGCGAGGGCCATCATATTTGGCTCCCTCTACTGTTTTTGCGTTTGTTCCACCACAGCGTAAAACTGCGATAGGAGGTGCAGATGCTTCAACAGTAAGCCCAAGAAATGTGCCGATTTCAGCCATTCTATCAGGCCCAGCAGGGGCACAATTGAGTGCGGAAATATCACCTTTGTCGGCACCATCAATCAATGCTTCAGCAAAACTGCGGCAACCAGGATAGCCACACCCACCGCAATTTGCGCTTGGGAGTAACTCGTTAATTTCATCAATGCGAGGATCTTCTTCGACATTGAACTTTTTGGCAATTACAAAGAGAATCATTGCGGAAACGGCCGCAATTGTTCCCAGAGAAATGACCGAATAGAGAATCACTTCATTCACAACTTACCTCACTTCTTACGATTAAATGATTTAAAGGTAAATACATTTGCTAACTTATCTCTAAAATAGTGCAAAAAGAAATAGTAGACAGGAAGAATCAGTAGAGATGCAAGAGCACCGTGGGTTTCGCTCTCAGTGATTGAGGCGACAGAAAAGAGTGTTGAGATAACCAGAAGAAAAGGGATGAAAAATGCAAAAAAGACTGCGAGCCATCCGAGTTGCTCGTCCATTGCAACAGTCACCTGCTCTCCAACAATCATAGTGTCGGCAGTGTCGGTCTCAATAATTTTGTCTGCCATATCAGCAGCTGAACAGGCACCTTTGGCATGACACGATGCGCAGGCACTTTTAGATATGATTTTTACTAACACTTTGTTGCCGTTCATTCCGACTACTACGCCGTCTTGTGTAACACTTTTGTTGCTCATCTCATAGTCCTGCTTTACAGTCCGCCTGTTAGGTACAACAAAAGAGGCTCTTTGTCAATAATTGTTGGTGTAAATGTGCGCTAAAAAGAGGTAAAATTTACATTTACTCTGCATTGTTTATCATATCTTAAGATTGTACTACTGGAGGTCGTATGAAGTATTATAATGTGCTCGTTGTTTTATCTGCTCTTTTGGTTGTTTCTGCCTGTTCTCAGCCAGCCTATCCGTACAGTGCGACGGAAACCTATCTGATTATGAGTGGCCAAGCTGAAAAAGAGATGCCAGTCGTGGAAAACAATACAAAGGCGGGTGATGTATTTTTACGAAAGAGTGCGATGAAAGTTCCCTATAACACTCTTGTTACCGACCGTCTAATAAAACGGATGAAGGCGAGCGCTCTTGTTGAAAAAGGCGTTGGTATTGCCGCGCCTCAAGTGGGGATTAGTCGTCAACTTCTTCTTGTGCAGCGGTTTGATCGTCCTTCAAAACCATTCTTTGCCTGTCTTAACCCCGAAGTAAAGAAGATGTCAGAAGAGACAAAAAAGGGGATGGAAGGGTGCCTCAGTGTTCCCGCAGGATATGGAGAGGTAGAGCGAAGCAAAGAGATTACACTTGTCTGTTATGATGCGAAGGGAGCACCTTTTGAAGAGACAATATCGGGATTTACTGCTGTCATTTTTCAGCATGAACTAGACCATTTAAACGGTGTTTTGTTTGTTGATAGAATGGATAAAACTGAGTCGTTAATTCCAAAAGAGCAGTACCGAAAGATGAAAAAGAAAAATGCTAAACATCCAGAAAAAAATCAGTAGCCCGTCGAATTATTCTTCTTCCATCTCTTCTTCTTCACTCTCTCCTTCTGATTCTTCTTGGCGTTCTTTTAACTTTAATGCCATCAAATCGACTACGCCATGACCTTGGTACACAGTGTGTGCTTGCGTAACAATTGGTCGAGCAGAGCGCGGTATTTTCGTGGTAAACTGAGCCACTTGAGCAGGTGAAGCCTTGAGAGCAGTTGCCATTATAAACCAGAGAACACCCTCACTGCATGGGGGTGATGTTTGAGAGCCGTTATATTGATAAAAATCATCGGTATAGTGTGGTGATTCTGTCGATTGAGCGTGAGGAATCAGCAAAGATGGATCAATTGCAACACCTTCTGGATTGTTCTTTTCATTCTTTCCTGGGATATTTTCAGCAATCCACGGCAGTTCACTGTTTTCACTGCCCTCTTCTACAAGCACGGAGATGACCATCCACTTATCACTCGTATCGCTTTGATGATAAAACTGAATCTCCATAGCATACTCTCTGCCAAAAATATGGTGTTCAGCGGGAGTATGAATCAAGATATATTGCAAGCCATATTGTTTCTCTCGATATGAGATATACTGCTCGCCATTTGGATAGATTTTCAACATTCCGTTAACCATTCTCATTCGGAGTGGCATCGAAGCATAGTGATATTCAAGGGTGCTTAAATCTTGCGGTTTGGCATTTACAATGTTAATCGGACTTTGTTGTTTTCCGATGTTGCATTTACGCCATTTTGGATTGATAGAGCCCCACTGTTCTGAGCCATCTTCTTCACCATGATAACTCCAGACTTTGCTGTTTTGATGGGCAAAAAGTTCATCAGGTGATAGTGTATCCATCCCCTGTTGTGGATCTTGTGCAGATTCTGCTGTTTTACAAGATACGGTAAATAGCAACAAAAATAGTGTAACAAGTGCAATAAGATGATAACGCATAACTTCCCCCGTTGAATATCTTGTACACAGTATACATCTTATTCATCAATTTGAGAAGAATTTTATGATGCTTTATCTACAAGTGAGTGATTGTGAAGAATTTGGAAGAGAAGTGCAGTGAGCATAACCGTAAAAGTTGAGAGAAGTGTAGCAACAAAAAAGGGTGATGAATAACTCACAATAAGGGCAGGAAGTATGAGTGTAAGCAACCAAAGTGTGTATAAAATATGAGAGCTTTTCTTTGAAATACCTATTTTGTTCGCAGAAAATGGAATCATCAATGCCAATATGATGCCAAAAATAGTGGCGATGAAAAAAAGAACAACCAGCGTTTTTAGACGACTTTTTTGCCATGTTGTTGCCGACTCTTTTACAAAATTATTCATCTCAATCTCTGTTTCAGGCAGGAGTTGCAATGATTCAACATCATCATAGGGAATGGTCATTGTTATAAGCCAGATGCTTTTAACAGAGGGTCGTTCGTTGTCATTAAGAAGTCGAGAGTCGACTGTCATATTTTCTTGAGAAACATCAATAAAGCAGTGTTGGAGAGAGTTTTGAACAGAGGAGACCGTTGCATGAGATGTGGTAATTACCGTGACAGGGAAGCAGTTAAGTTGTGAATCAAGCCAGGCAGTTAAAAGGGCAAAGGAGATGAGCGTCGCAATCCAAGGCAGGAGCAGTAGCGGCTTTAGCAAGCTCGACATTTTAACGCCTTTTGCAACTAGTTTTAGCATCTCTCTCTCCCGTCCATTCTCGGCATTGTACTCATCTCGCAGAGTCTGTCTATAAAGATGGTTGCCTTTTTTATGAAAAAAGGGTAGAACAGAGCGATTTGTTATCTGCTAATAAGGGGATTATGAAGCGTTTGCAAGTGAAAAGTTGGTGGGTTTTTTCCACTTATTTTGCTGAGGGTTTTCCATACGCTATTATTGCCTCTATTCCTGCAATTATGTTTCGTGATATGAGTGTCGATCTTTCTGTTATTGGATTTACATCGCTTTTATCGTTGCCATGGGTGTTGAAGTTTTTATGGGCTCCTTTTGTTGATGCCTATTTCACTTTGAGAAAATGGTTGATTGCAATGGAGCTGTTTTTGACAATTCTTTTTGTTGGGTTATCACTTTCTCTGTTTCATAGTTCTATTGCTCCACTAATTTTATTGCTCGGTATTGGTTCTTTTTTTGCTGCAACACACGATATTTCAATTGACGGTTTTTATATGGATGCACTTGATGAATCATCACAGAAATCGGTGATTGGATTTCGTGTTTTATCGTATAGAATAGCCCTTGCGGTTGGCACCGGTGTTATTGTTACTATTGGTACAACTCTTTCATGGAAAATTGCTTATGGGACAGCCGCTTTTATTATGTTTCTGCTTTTTCTGTTTCATCTCTTCTTTTTACCACAATCGGTAGAGCATGGCAGAGAAAAACGGGCAGGGGTTGAATCACTTAAAAAAGCTTTTATTAGCTATTTTAAACAAGATGATATTGTCACTGTTCTTCTGTTTGTTGTCTTTTTAAGAGCTGGTGAATATATGCTTGGTTTGATGAAAGGCCCCTTTTTTGTTGACCTTGGTATCAAAGTGCATATTGGTTGGATTTCAGCAATGGTTGCCATACCTTTTTCAATTGTGGGTGCTATTTTGGGTGGTGCTATTATAGCTAAATGGGGTATAAAGAGGACAGGGATTCCCATTATACTTTTTCAAAATTTCACCAACTTGCTTTATGCGGCACTTGCCTTCTTTTCTATCGATAATATTATAGTTGCGACGGCGGTGGTTACGGCAGTTGAAAGTTTTTCAAGTGGTATGGGAACGGCACTTTTGATGATTGTGTTGATTCGTTTGTGTGATAAAGAGTTTAAGGCGGCTCACTATGCGATTGGCTCTGGTTTTATGGCTCTGAGTGGGACTCTTCTAAACAGTTTTGGTGGAGTTCTGGCTGAATCAACAGGATATGGGTGGTTTTTTGTTGTCTCTTTTGTTGTGGCACTGCCTGCAATTCCGGCATTTTATAGACGATTTAGAATCTAATCTTCAGCGGGAAAGAGTGGTTCATCTGGATCAAAGTCTTTACAATCAATCTCTACAGGCTCGCCTTCAGCATCTTTCTCATAAAGAGAAAAACAGGTGCAACTGTTTGGTTCGTAGTCCTCGTCGTTTTCAAGTGCAACTGTTCCATCGTCTCGTGTATTTATAAATTCAAGTATTTTTTCTTCATCAATTGTCATCTCAAGGTTAAACATCATCTTCAATGTTTCGCCGAGAGCGCCAACTTGATCCTCATCAAAACAGCCGTATATTTTGCCAACCGGAAGGTCAAATGTTTTTCCTCCTTCTTCAATTTTTTGCATCTTAGAGACACCAATAATACAATTTCGTCGAATATTTTGTTCTGTGAGAACTCCAGAGTTATCAAATCTAGCATCAATATAGACCTCTTTAATCGAGGTGTATGCACCAAAATCGACTTCACAGATCTTATTCTCAACCATTGAAGTAATCAGAGCAGGAGTGAATCGACCCAACGAAGAGACAAGCTGCATTCTTGTTGTCTTGTTGGCTTCATCAGTTTTTATAAAATCATACCCGTGGGCTTGGAAAAGAATAAGAGAGTTGTTGTAATTGAAATATGCGCCCCAATCTCCATCCATACTCAAAGCTCCTAGCTTAGTTTTTGATTCTGACGCGATAGCTTTTGGATCAATTTCAGCGTTATTGTAATCAAAAATGATGCCAGTCTGGCGGAGTGTGAAATAGTTGTCATACAGTGGTTCAAGAAAGGAGGAGAGTCCAAAATCGTCTCCGTGAGGTTCATCGTAGTCTGAATCACTGTCTTGATCAGGGGTTTCGTCGTTTGTGACTTTATTGTCCGTGACTTCATTGTCTGTAGTCTCATCGTCATTTTTTGATGAGAGAGTATTGTCACCACATGCGAACAGAAAAAGTGCCATTGTAATGACAACCATCAATAAAACTTTCTTCATTAGAAAACCTCCAGACAAAAATAGAATAACAACACACAATGTTACCTTTTATACGATTGATTGTCAAG
>JAGLDR010000190.1 GCA_023145475.1 bacterium | reverse complement strand
CGATATCTCGCTGTTCAAGATTTGCCAAAAAGTTGTGATCAGAGCGAACAAATAGAGGAAAACGAATTTGCCCATCATTTTGCATATAAAAATTAACTACAGCACTTTCTCCCTCAACTAATGTCACAGGAATGACAGGGAAAATACTGTGTGAGTAGTAGTATGTGTTCTGGTTTTCCGTATAGGTAAATCGTCTGCTTTGTTTAGAGGAAGATACAATAATGTCGAGTTTCTGAAAGTGTTCAAATTCGATAGAGAGTAACTTTGTTATAGGGTTAGGTGAGCTATTTGTGAGGTTAATTCGTATGCCAGCTTGTAAATCTCCAGCGCCAATAATCAATGGTGTTGATGATGGTGTTTTAAAGGAGTCATCTGAAAGTTTGGCGACAACAGGAGCGTTAACATTGCCAGTAAGGGTTTCTAAAGTAGTATAACGAACCTCATTTGAGATATCCAATTCATCTTTGACGGCGGCAAAATCAACGGCGCTGATATAGAAGACGTGGAAAAAAATAACTCCTAACAAGAGGCGATACATCATAGATAATCTCCGATACTGTTAAGTCAGTATACCTTTTTCCTTCATTATCTGCAAACTAACGCTTGTTGAGGTATTTAATTGCAGGCAGAGCTGATACTCCATGAAGAAAAATGCTCAATAAAACAGTAAGCAAAACAACAGAAAAGATAGGATTCATTGCGGGGTCATTCAACTTTGCAAAAACGATAATTGCGTAGAGTGTTGATGCGATTCCCCTCGGACCAAACCAGCCAAGAAATAGAATCTCTTTCCACGAAAGATGTAATCCGAGCAAGCTCAATGTAACAGGCACCATGCGAATAACAGTAAGGCTCAAAAGAGCGTAGACGACAGTACGCCATGTCCAATAAGAGTCGAGGGCAGGGACGGTAATAAATCCAACAAACAAAAAGACAACCGCCAATAAAAGCTCGCTTTCTGCATCACCAAATTCTTGTAACTTATGTTGAAGCGATTTGGTTGTTAGTGTTATGAACATTCCTGCAACAAAAGCTGCAATAAATCCGTTGCCACCCATCGCTTCTGCAGCATAATATGAGATAATTGCTAGTGCAAATGAGAGGAGTCGTTGATAGGCAACCTCCATCCAATCCCTTTTTGATGCCATAACAGCAAATTTGCCCCCTAAAAAGCCAACAATACCACCACCAACAAATCCAAAAACAATCTGTTTGACAATGAAAATGCCCCACCCAATCTCTGATTCAGCTGAGGAGTGTAACATTACAGCGGTGGTAGCCAAAATCATAGGAAAAATTATGCCGTCGTTTAGGCCACTTTCAACATTGATGCTCTCTCTCAGCGATTCTGGGACATCTCTATTTTGTACCACAGCTTTACCGAGTGCGGCATCGGTCGGTGTTAAAATAAGTGCAAGAAGGACCAGAGCATAGAAGTTGGTATGAGGGAAAAGATAGTATCCGACAGCAATTCCTAAGAAAATGGTGAGAAGCAATCCAACAGAGAGAAGTCTTACGGGAATTTGCCACGCTTTTTTTAATTCACTCAATTTTACTGTTGATGCACCGGTAAACAAGACAAGCACGAGAGCCAGTTCTGCAATATATTCAACTGTCTCAATCTCAATCTCAAATGAGATTAGATTTAGTCCAGATGGGCCGAAAAGCAGTGCGAAGGCGATGATAAGCATTGGCCCTGAAATATTTTTCTTCCCAAGAAACCCTGAAAAAAGACCATAGAAAAAAACGATGCCTGCTAACACTAGCAAAAGATAGTTGTGATCCATATTCACCCTCTCCACACAATAATGTTCACGGCATTGTAGTGTATGAAAGAAAAAGATTCAAACAAATTGCATCGTTTTGATGTTGTGATTATACTTGCATGAGCAGAGTGGAGGGCAAAAATGGATAAATTGATTAAGCAAGAGTTACAAAACGGCTTTTTTTCAGCCATTCAAATTTCCTCTTTTTCTTCTCAGAATCAAGAGTGCTTTTTTAGCGGTTTTACCACTAACGAATCTCTTGTTGCTATCGATTCATCTACACAATTTGACCTTGCTTCATTGACAAAAGCACTCTTTACAACTCCTGCTTTTTACCGTTTGTTTGCACAAAAAGAGATTCAACCCAATACAAAATTATCCTCGTTTTTTTCCTCATTCTCCGATGATATTACCCTGCTTTCTCTCCTTAATCACTCTGCTGGTTTTCCCGCTTGGATTCCCTTTTATGAAAAGAGTCAGCTTACTTGTTACGCAGATAAAAAAAGAGCGGTTATTGATGCTATTGCGCAGATGACTCCTGACTATCATACGCGGTATAGTGATCTTACATTTCTTCTTCTTGGGTTTATTTTAGAAGAGATTTATAGCCAGCCGCTTCTCTCTCTGTTTGGTGAGTTAAAACAGGATGTTGTGCCGCTATCGGCGATGCGTTATCTCCCGTCTGAAGGGATAAGGCGTGCTACGGTTGCCTCCTCTTTTTCTCCTGTTCGTCAGGCTCTCAGCCAGGGAAGTGTTGAAGACGAAAACTGTTGTTGGCTTGGCGGAGTAACTGGGCATGCAGGGCTTTTTGGCTCGTCAGATGATGTTGGGCAGTGGGTCTTTTCTTTAATGGAAAAAGAGTGGTTTCGAGAGTGGTTTGCTAGAACAGGAAAAGCGGGGTTTGATACGCCTGAGCCGGTCAATTCGAGCTATGGTGATAACAATCCGAGTGACGCTGCTGGACATCTTGGATTTACTGGGACGGCATTTCTCTTTTCACTATCAGAGAGAATGGTTGATGTTGTGCTGACGAACAGGACGCATACAGATCCAAATAAAGAGGAGTGGAAACAACGAATTAAGAAAATTCGTAGACAGTCGTTTCATCTTTCTCATCA
>JAGLDR010000019.1 GCA_023145475.1 bacterium | reverse complement strand
AAGCGGTTGTATTGATAGATAAGACCATTGTCAGTTACCACAAGCAACGTGTCTTCCTTAGTCTCAATAATTGAGCGAACAGAGTGTTTAGTGTCAGGGAGTGTGAATGGTGTCAATATTCCATTTTGCCATGAAAACAGAGGGGTAATAGGTTGACGATCAGCAAGCCACATAATGCCATGGCTATCTTGATAGAAGACACGAGCAGAGACAGGAAAAGCGGCACTAAAATCGTGGGTAATAGCATCAAGATCAGAAAACTTATCGTTTTCAAACAGTTGAATGCCACTATGTTGTGTTCCAATCCAAAGTCGGTTTGTATTATCCATAAAGAGTGTTGAGAGAATGTTACTCCGCAGACCATCTTTTGTTGTTCGCCACTGGGCAACGCCACTAGAGCTTAGTTCAAGCAAACCGTTTTTTGCCGATGCCGCCCATATCGAGCCTGTTCCATTTGTTGTGATTGAGCGAATGTCATTGTAGTCAACACCAGGGTGGTAGACAGCTCCCGTATGAAAAAGACAAAAACCACGACTTTCTGTGCCCAACCAAATGGTGTCATTCTTGTCCTGGAAAAGTGTTATAATCGCTCCAATTTGTTGACGATTTACCTGTTTTAGTTCGCTGAACTTTCCGCGTGAAAAACGGCCGATACCACCATTTTCCAACCCTACCCAAACTTCACCATTCTTTCGTGCCATAACACTTTTGATGCCAACAGAAGAGAGTCCATCCTCTTGTGTGTAGAGATAATCATACTTGTTGTTTTTGAGCAATGCAAGACCACCACCAGTTGCCAGCCAGAGCTTCTCTTTTGTTCCAGAGATAGAAAATACGGGCCAATATATTTTCTCCATTTTGCGGAATTGTGTCTTGTCAAAATATTCAGCACCTTCATTGGTTCCGCAGTAAACATCGCCCTTTTCTGTAATATAGATGGTCGCAATATGGTTTGAGTGAATGTTGTTTTTTGTGTTAGAATAACTTTGCAGTGAGCCATCTTTTGTGCGATGGAGAATTCCATGATTGTCTGTGCCAATCCAGAGAGAGCCGTCGGGTGCCTTTGCGAGTGAGGTTATGAAAAACTCTTTTAACTCTCCTGAGCCTGCAACAATTTTACGGTTGTGCAGGGTATAGATACCTCTTGTTGTTCCTACAAGAATTTTCTCATCATCGGTAATTAAAAGGGTGCGAATATCATCACTGAGCAACTCACTGTTGGTGCGGTGATTGATAATCTGCATCGTCGCGCCGTTAAAGATGACTAAACCCTCTTGTGTTCCAAGGTAGAGATAGCCCGCTTTATCACGAATAATTGAACGAATTGAGTTCTGTGGCAGACCTCTTGTCGAGTCGTAGCAGTCAGCGGTGTAGTGGTGCAATGGCACTGATGCGTTTTCTCCAAAAATTGTGAAAAAACTCATCAAAAGAATAAGTAGTGTCATAGTTTTGATATACATTGTCTCTCTCCCTCAAGAAATAGTGAACACATTATGACATTTTTTATTTAATTTATCAATTAAATTACAAATATAAGAGGGGGATAGATATCTTATAGTTACTTCAGATTCTCTGGGTTGAGAACATCAAGCTCCGGAAGGGTGAAAAGACCATCTTTTCTAATAAGAACATCATCAAAATAGAGTTCCCCACCGCCATATTCTGGTGTCTGAATCAGGACGAGATCCCAGTGGATAGCAGAGCTGTTTCCATTATCACACTCATCGTATGCTTTGCCAGGTGTGAAGTGAATTGAGCCTGCAATTTTTTCATCAAAAAGGATGTTAATCATTGGTTTTGTTATGTATGGATTGACGCCAATGGCAAATTCACCAACAAAGCGGGCTCCCTCATCAATGTTGAAAATTTCATCGAGCTTATCTTGGTTGCTTCCTGTGAAATCGACAATTTTCCCATCTTTAAATGTGAGTGTGATATTTTCAAATTTTGTACCAAGATAGATAGAGGGAGTGTTGTATTCAATGATGCCGTTAACGCTATCTTTTATTGGTGCTGTGAAGATTTCGCCATCGGGAATGTTATATTCGCCAGCACATTTAATTGGTGGGAGTCCTTTGATTGAAAAGGTTAAATCAGTCTTTCCTGGACCCAAAATACGAACTTTATCTGTCTTTTCCATCAGAGTGACCATCGAATCCATCGCTCTATCCATCTTGCTGTAGTCAAGCGTGCAGACTTTGAAAAAGAACTCTTCAAACGCTTCAATTGACATCTCTGAGGCTTGAGCAAATCCCGCAGTCGGGAAAGCAAGTCCACACCACTTTGTGTTGCCAACAATCTCATCTGAAATATCTTTTCGGTATTTATTCATAACATTCATCATCTTCTCTTGCGGAATGTCACTCATCTCGTACTTGTTGTCAAGCGCTCGAATGCCGATATATGCATCCATCATTTTTGCTTTTGCAAGCTCTGTTTCACGGAGGATTTCAAGCATTGTGTCATCTGCATTTGCATAAATCTTGCGTTGAATTGACTGTGTGTTAAGTGTTACAAATGGGATTCCACCTTTCGCAGCGATTGATTCAATCAAATCTTCAACAAGTGGAAAAGCGGCAGTGTCGATGGCACTAATCATCACTTTTTCACCTTTTTTGATTTTGGTTGAATAGTTTACTAACAGTTCAGCAAGGTTTTTACTTCTCGGATCTTTCATTTTTTTCTCCTTTGATGTCTCTCTTTTCGTTCTCTATTTAGTTGCGTGATTTCTTCTTTTAGTGTGATATATCTGCGGTAGCGTTCTTCATCAAGTGTTCCCTCTTCAACAGCGGAAACAACAGCACAGTGCGGTTCAGAAATGTGTGTACAGTCGTTAAATTTACACAGTTTTGATAGCTCAATAATATCGGGAAATGCAAGCATTTTATCATCTTCATCAAGCCAGAGTTGCAGTTCACGAAGTCCTGGTGTGTCGATGACCATTCCGCCAGTTGACAACATAAGCAAATCTCGCGTGACGGTTGTATGTCGCCCTCTTCCTGATGCGTCGTTAACGGAGGCTGTTTTTTGTGCCTCTTGATGCATTAATAAGTTGATAAGTGTTGATTTTCCAACACCAGAACTTCCAATAAAAACAGCCGTTTCTTCCGCAGGAATGTAGCTGTTTAGCAAAGTTAATGTTTGCTCGGGTTCTTTTGATGAGATGGTGTGAAAGGGTGTGTTAAAAGCGATTGGTGTAACAAGCTTTTTATAGAGCTCTTGTTCATTGGTTGTGTCGCTTTTTGAAAGAAGAATAACCGCTTTTGCCCCACTTCGGTGGACAATTGTGAGATATCGCTCTAATCGGGGAATGCTGAAATCGCTATCCATCGACATCGTAATGAAGACGGTCGAGATATTTGCCGCTAACACCTGCTCATCACTGACATCTCCAGGGAGTTTGCGACTGATTGCCGTTGTGCGGGCAACAAGATGCTCTATTCGTGCGTTTTTTCCGCTCTGCCGAATGGCAACCCAATCTCCAACGGTGGGAATATCAGCTTTTGAGTGTGCATTTTTGTGAAGAGTGCCTGCAAGATGTGCCGTAATCTCTCCTTTTTCAGTAAAGAGACTAAATGTTTTTCGAGAGAGAGCAGTAACGCGAGCAAGGGTATAGAGTTTTTCACCGTTCAGCAGAGCAAACTGCTTATAAGTAAATTCGGTAACGCCGTACTTTTTTAAGTTCACTATCTTTCCTCCATTTCTGAGAGACAGCATAAACATGATGTGTTGGAATGTCAAATACAGAAACGATGTAATTGACAAAAAATCTCCATCGTGATATTAATTTGTTGTACTACTTGAATGAACGAGAGGAGAGATAAATGGTTAGTTTTCTAAATATACTCGCAGTGGGTCTTGGCGGTTTTATCGGAGCGGTCTTTCGCTATCTTCTTTCTGGTTTGACTGGCTATATGTTTAATTTAGAAACTTTTCCTCTTGGAACGGTGGTGGTTAATGTGCTTGGTAGCTTGGTGATTGGCCTGCTTGGCGGCTGGGTTGAACACTCTCAACCATTTTCTCCGCAGGTGCAACTGTTTATATTTGTTGGAATACTTGGCAGTTTCACCACATTCTCAACCTTCAGCTTTGAGACGATGAATCTTATGCGAAATGGGGCGTATTTTATCGCTCTGAGCAATGTTCTGATTCAGTTAACGCTTGGATTCTCCGCTGTTTTTATTGGATTTCGCCTGACAAGAG
>JAGLDR010000189.1 GCA_023145475.1 bacterium | reverse complement strand
GCACGAGATACAATCGAAATAGTTGAGAAATTCTAATAGCTGCCTATACTCTTTTCTATGAAAGAGCTACACCTGCACACATCTTCAATCTTTTTGTTTGAACAGTTTGCCAATCTAAAAAACTATATTGGCTCTCGAAAAGCGGTGATTGTAACAGATGAAACCGTAAAATCATTTTATAGCGATGCTTTCCCTACCCTTCCTGTTATCACAATTAAGCAAGGCGAAAAGAACAAAACATTAGAAGCGGTTCAAACACTCTATCAACACTTTTTAGATGAAGAAATTGATCGCTCATCACTTATTGTTGCCGTTGGTGGTGGCATTGTCTGTGATATCGTTGGATTTGCCGCTGCGACCTATATGCGAGGAATCTCATGTGGCTTTGTGCCTACTACTCTTCTTGCCCAGGTTGACGCCTCTATTGGCGGAAAAAATGGAGTAAACCTTAACTCACTTAAAAATATGGTTGGCACCTTTACTCACCCAGAATTTGTCTTGATTGATCCGCAATTTTTACAGACATTGCCCCCTCGTCATATTCAAAATGGTTTTATTGAGATGATAAAACACTCCATCATTCAGGACGCAGAACTATTTGACTTTATTAATGAAAATAAAGATATTATTGCCGACACAACCTCATCACAATTTCATTACGCTCTTGAAAAAGCAGTTGCAGTAAAGATTGCTGTTGTGTCGCAAGATGAAAAAGAGAGTGGGATGAGAAAAATTCTCAACTTTGGCCATACCATCGGCCACGCTATTGAGGCAATAGACACCACTATTTTGCATGGAGAGGCGGTGGCAGCAGGAATAATCTACGCCACACAACTTGCACAAATAAGAGGAGTGGTCTCACACGATGAGTTAGAAAAAATAAAAGCTCTTATCTCATCTTTTGTCCCTCAAATACCCATTGATATGAAAAAGATTGCACCTCTTCTTTTTGCTGATAAAAAAAGAGCGGGAAGCACCATCGATTTTATCTTCCCTAACGGTATTGGAAACGCGAAAGTTGTCCCACTTACTGTTGCGGAGATTTTGTCCTCGATTTAACAAATTCAACAAGTGCATCAGCAGTCTTCTGCAATGTCTCTGCTTTAACATTCGCAATGCGAGCCTCATTGCTTTTCGGTCCATTTGGATGCAGTATTGAGGCAAAATACATAACAGAAAGCATCTTCTTTTCAATAAAAACACGAAAACTTTCATTTTCATAGTCCATACTCTGACCCGTATCAATAATGGCGTGGAATCCAGCTTTTCCAACGGCAGCAGCTATCATCTTTGCCATCTCAAGCTCATCTTCACTGTCTGCTTTGGTATAGATGTAGACATTTCCCTTTGGTAAAAAGCGAAATTGATCATCAACAACGGTGATGTACTCTGATTTCACTGCCGATTTAATCTCTGTCTGCTCAACTGATCCACAACCAAAAACCATTAAAAATAGTACTACGAGAAGTAAAACTTTTTTCATGAAACTCTCCTTTTTTCCAACAACAAAATAGTTCGAGTGTAATTTTATAGAATTTAGTGAATTATGTCAATAAGATAGATAGAAAAAAGTTACTTAGAGATTCTATATCCAATATCAACCATAAAAGAAGCACCGCCACCCCAACGACCTGCAGAGGCATCAATGTGTGGTCGAAGGACAATTTTCTTTTTGAAGACAAACTCAGCACCAAAGTTGAAGGCAAAGCCAGCGCCTGCACCACCACCGTTAGTAGCAAAGTTAATAGCAACTCCCGTTTGAACAAATGGGATAATAAATACTCGTTTTACTGGCAGTTGAAAGCGAACTGTTCCAAGGATTGGTATTTGGAAAATTGCACTATTGGTTGTCCACCATGTACTACTTCCAATTGGAGGCCATACAATAAAATCTACTTCTCCACCAACATAGAGACCCATTCCCGGTTTCTTCTTAATGGTCAATACACGATAGCTAGCATCAAAACCAGCAGAAATACCAATCATATTCCACGGTCTAAAACCAAATCCAAGACCCACTTTTGGAGTCATGTGCAACTTGCCCTCTTGAGCAAA
>JAGLDR010000188.1 GCA_023145475.1 bacterium | reverse complement strand
GAGTGCTGAAAAACGGTTACGACTCCTTCCGCACTTCCGTGATATTTGCAATGCCGTTGCCTACGCTCACTCTCGTGGTGTTGTCCATCGTGATATCAAACCAGAAAATATTATGATTGGTAAATTTGGTGAAACAGTCGTATTAGATTGGGGTCTTGCAAAGGTACCAGGTGAAAACGATGACCAAGCAGTAGCGATGAACCAGCAACTCTCTATGATGAAGGAGTCATCTGGCTTACAGACACTTGCAGGTAAAGCGATGGGAACGCCAGCCTACATGTCTCCAGAGCAGGCAAAAGGCAACATTGATGATATTGATGAAAAGAGTGATATCTATGCACTTGGGGCAGTGCTTTATGAGATTCTCACAGGAACACCGCCATTTGAAGGAGATAATGCTCAAAAAATCATTGAAAGAGTCATAAAAGAAACTCCCGTTCCCGTTGAAAATCTCGAACCACAAACTCCACCCGAATTGTGTGCAATTGTTGCCCATACTTTGGCAAAAGAGAAGAGTGGCCGCTACGCTTCATCACAAGAAGTTGCAGAAGAGATTGAAAATTATATGTCTGGTGGTAAAGTTGCAATATATGAATATAGTTCTCGCGAACTGTTTAGTCGATTCTTGCAGAGGAATACTTATCTTTCTGGGGCAATCGTCGCTATTATTGCAATATTAATTGTCGCGTCATTCTTGCTGTTTGGTCTCTACCGAGAGGCACTAGACAATGAAAAGGAGGCAAATCTTAATCTCTCTTTAGGATATCAAGAGTATGCGGACCGACTGCTCCTCGAGAAGAAATGGGATAAATCAGCAATCTTTTCTGCTGCTTCGCTCTATCACAATCCCTATTCGCCTGACAGTCCGTGGGGATTTTCAAAACCAACTCTCTCTCTAAAAGAGAGACATCAAAAGTTAGTTGATTCTGTTTCAAGCTGGTTTGTTGCCTCTCATTCGTGGACACATGCTCTTCAGCACAGCATTCCTGTCAAAGATGGGAGTATCTACTCTATTGCTCCAATTACCTCTTCACTCGTGGCTATCGCCGGGGAAAATCGTGTCATTTCAGTCATCGATCTCTTCAACAACAAGGAGATAATGCATCTGAAAGGACATAAAGATCGTATAACAACCATTGATTATGCATCTGATAAAGAGTTGTTAGCATCAAGCTCTCTTGACGGAACGGTTCGCTTGTGGGATATGCGAAAACAGGGAGAGGTGTTTAGCGTCATAAATGGGACAAAAGAGATTTTCTCTGTCGCACTCAATCCAAGAAAATCTCTCGTTGCTTACGGTGGTGCGAACAAAATTGTTACTCTCTGGAACTACCAGAAACACACATCCCTGCCTATTGCCCCTGGCCACACCTCTATTGTGCGAGCTGTTGCGTGGAGTAAAAATGGAGAGATGCTTGCTTCAGCTGACCAAAAAGGATTTATTGCTCTTTTTGACGGCTCAAAAGTAACCCACTTCTTTCGAGGACACACAGAAGCCGCTGTCTCTCTCAGTTTCTCGCCAAATGGAAAAATACTCGCTAGTGCGGGATATGATAAAATGGTTAATATATGGGATGTTCGCAGCGGGAGGCTTATCACCTCTTTTCGATATTGGGACGCATTCTATTCAGTCAAATTTTCACCTGATGGCTCACTTGTTGTTGCCTCATCACGAGATGGAACCGTACAACTGTTCAATCTGGCAACACAAAAACGAAATGAGATTCGCACCCACTTTGGTGCTATTCGTACTATTGCATTCTCAAATGCAGGAAAGAGCCTCATAACCGCTGGTGAAGGAAACCGTATTGAAGTCTGGAAGACTAATTTCTCTCGTGCAATTAAGGTCTTTCACGGCCACTCAACTTATATCCCTGCTGTCGCTCTCTCCTCAAATGGAAAACTGATGCTTTCCTCAGGATGGGACAACAATATTATTCTCTGGAACGCTGAGAATGAGGAGATATTACACCGGTTTACTGACCACCATCCCGTCACACATACCCTTCTCTTTTCACACGACGACACACAGTTTATAATGGCTGATATGAGTGGATGGATTAGAATATATGACACGCGAAATGGAAAACTTCTGATAGAAAAACAGGGCCACACCTCTGCTATTAATAAGCTTGTTGTCAGTCCTAATGGACGGTTGTTGGCAACGGCTGGCAAAAACGGGACTGTTCGCCTCTGGGATTTTAGAACACTGACGATGAGTGGAATGTTTCAGGAACATTCAGGATCAGTAGAATCACTCGCATTTTCCCCCGATGGTGAGACAATTGCATCTGTTGACAGAGAGAATGGCATTCTGCTTTGGAATGTAAAAAGTGGCAAGAAAATCAGACAACTTTCGTGTGGAGAAATTCCCGTCAAAGATATTGCCTGGAGCAAAAAAGGATTTTTAGTAATGCTCGATGAATCTGATGTTGTAAGAATCTGGTCTAAAACACAAGATAAAATCATCCTCTCCTTTCAAGGGCCACAAGATGCACAAAAACTGGTCTTTTCACCAAGCGGAGACTTTATCGCCGTCATCGGACAAGAGAGCTATATTCACTACACTGAGTCCGGTGCGCCATTTTTGCATATCAAACACTCATTTAATGGATATGCGGTGGCATTTTCGTCAGATGAGAACTTCTTTGCCATCAGCAGCGGTGCAATTGTCAAGAAATATCCTTTTAAAACAGATATTTGGTGGAAAAACCCCAAAGAATTACTAGAAGAAGCAGAAAGCGAGGCAGGACTAAATCTATCTGGATTTACCCTTGAAGCAACGACCGTTCCCTTAAAACACAATCATAAAAAATAGTGCTTTATCCTTTCTGTGGCCTCTCTTATTTCATCAACTGGTCGCGCAATATTCAACCGAATAAAATCAGTTGATTCTGGATTAAAATGTCTTCCTGGAACTGTCGCCACACGCTCTTTTTCAAACAAATCAAGCGCAAAATGTACATCATCAGAAAGAGTTTCAGGGAGCTTCGCCCAGACAAAATAACCACCATCAACAGGCAGTGGCTTAAATGCCAACTCCACCAATGTTTTTTCCATTACATCGTATGACAGTTTTGTATTTTTTCGCAATAGTTTCAAATACTCATCATTATCACTCCGCTGTTCTAGGAAGTCGGCAAGCACCTCTTGAAATGGCGTTACACCACTCAGTCCGGTGTAGTCATGGACTGTTTGAAACAGCTCTTTCAGTTGCAGAGGAATTACCGCCCAGCCAACACGCCACCCCGTTACGCTAAACATTTTAGAAAAAGAGGAGACGACAAAAAGATATTCAGAGACAGCTTTCCACGGAATATAGGTCTCTTCTTTTTGCCAAATATCAGAATAAACAGCATCAACAATGAGTGTACATCGATGTTTTTCACAGACAGCAATCATCGCCGAAACACGCTCTTTAGAAAAGACGACTCCCCACGGATTGCCAGGCGAAGCGATAAAAAAAAGATCTGTTTTATGCTGAACAATCTGTTGTTCAAACAGCTCAATATCTACGATGCCAGATGAGGGAAGCTCAAAAGGAACAAAAGAGTCATCAAAAATATTAGGAAGGTTGCGATAACTTTCATAGACGGGATTAAATGCACCAACAGAGAGTGGTGCACCCTTTCTTTTTCGCACCATCATATAGAGCGTAGAAATCGCCTCTGTAGCTCCGTTTGTCACAAAAACAGAGTCATGAGCGACACCATATCTTTTTGCAATCTGAGCACGCAAACGAGCAATACCAAAACTTGGTGAATATTGGTGATTCACCGTTTTTATTTTGTACTGCAAAGCATCAAGAAGAGCTTCAGGTGGCGCAAAACCTGGCACACCCTGCGCACAGTTAATACCACCATGTTGTTTGACAAGATTACTCATATATGAAATCAGTGAACCTGTTGGTTGTTGCATTGCTCTCCTCCTAGTGATTCGTTTTTCTTAAGATTGCACCAAAAAAGATATCTCTATCCCAGCCGGGTTTTATTTTAAGATAGCTCCCTTCACACAGCTCCTCGCCTGCAACAATTCCGCTTTCTTGTAGCCTATCAGCCACAGAGAGCAACTCAAACGCGCTGTTTTTCTCAAGAAAACCTTCAATAACTGCTTCATTTTCATCACGGAAGGCAGAGCAGGTAATATAGATAATCTCTCCTCCTTCTGAAACATTTTTTGCGTGCGTTGCAAGAATATCCTTCTGCGTTATGGTCAACTTCTCAACTGTTTCTGGTGTTATTCTCCAACGATCTTCGGGGTTTCTTCTTAATACTCCGCTTCCACTGCATGGCATATCAAGAAAAACAGTGTCAAAAGTGCCGTTCAACGCCTTTGGTTTCACTGTTTTAAGATGATGCCCTGCCCGCTCTGCACGACTCGTAATTTCAGGAAAAAGTACCGTTCTAATATCACTTGCCACAAGGGAAATCTTGGGAAAAGCATTAAGAATTGCAAGAGATTTCCCCCCACCTCCTGCACAGGCATCGAGAAGTGTTTTTGATGTGGGACTTACTAGATAGGCGGTCAATTGCGACGACTCATCTTGAAATTCAAAGCAGCCTTTTTCAAAAAACTCGCTCTTTGAAAGACGACGAGTATCACCGTAAATCGCAAGGCCATCAGGAGAGAGTGGCGTTTGAAAAACAGGGAAACTATCTGTTTTATCGAGCTCTTTTAATAGAAGAGTGCGACTCATCTGCTTTCTGTTTGCCCGAACAACGACCGATGCTTTCTGATTGAGCCACGCAATAAAATCGCCTGTTTTATCTGGATTATCCTGCGCAATTTTCTTAATAATCCACTGAGGATACGAGTGAAATAGCGTTACTAACCTTCCCTCTTCCCGAAGAGTATTATAGCGACTATCAGATGCGGGATTGATTCTTCCTGCAGCAAATTCGGCCACCGCCTCCGCAATCGAAACATCACCATCTTCTGCAATAAATTCAAACAGATACCGATGCCTCATCATCATATAAAATCGATCGCTCAACCAGGCTCTATCCCCCTTCCCAATCTTATACTTACGAAAATAGTTACGCAAAAGACGGTCAGATTTATCTTTTGTCGTAAAAAACTGGTCAATCAATGCAGTAAGATGATCAAGCAGAAAATAGTTAATTCGTCGATTCAATCTCATTAAAAACCTCGTTTTTTGTCAAAGGTGTATGATGAAGCCGTTCTTCCACCCTTGTCGGCAACAATCACGCCATTAATAATTACTTTAAAAACTCGACTGATATTTTTCTGGTCAGCTATCACCACATCGGCAATTTTGCCAGGAGTGATAACTCCCAAACTAACGGTAGCTTTTCCATAAATTTTTGCAACATTTCTGGTTGCCATTGCAATGCCGACAGGAATTGAAAGAATCTTTTTTTTATTAAGATAATGAATCATTTCAAGAACGCTATCCCAGTGTCCTCCACCGTAATCAGTAGAAAAGGTATCAACAAGACCTGCGGAGACAAGTGCTTCAATTCTCTCAGGAAAGTTCATCCACTGCGTGACAATTGCGTCTAAACTTGAAACATCAACAATCCCGCCAAGTTTTTTTATGTGAGTTGCATATTTTACCGCCTCTTCAACACTGAAACTTGGGTGGTTGCAGTGACCTGAAACAAGCAGCAGTTTTGTGTTGGCATACTTTTCAAGCATCTGGATGATTTTTTCTACTGAAGGAAGAGCGGTGTGACACAAAACGGGTATTCCTGTTGTCGCTCCAACTGCGCACGCCTCGTCAAATCCATCAAGAGCAGCTTTGAGAGGTTTAAAAGCAATCTCAATAACCATCTCTTTTGCCTGTCGTGGAGTGAGTTTATCTTTAAGACCCATTGTCGATAAGAGTTTAGTGATTTCCGTATCTTCTCTCTCAACAATATGAATTCCATCGGGCAAAAAGAGTGTTTTCAGATCGTTTGCGTACTGAGCTGTGATGGTTATTCCTGTCAGTTCTTTAACCGCTTCTGGAATATATTTATAATCGGTAACTCCGCCACCTAAAGTTGCGCCACTGCCGATTTCACCAAGTGCAACGGCACCGAGTTTAACCATTTTTTTTGCGCTAAGAGCAAAGTGTTCTTTTTGTAATCCTGCGCCATCAACCATCTGTGCAGCTTTGAAACAGGAGGGAAAATGGCAGGTTCCGGTGAGAATTCGCACAGGATGACTCTTGTTTATGATTTCAGTCTCTTCCATCGTGCCAAAACCGGAAAGATTGAGTAGTGTTGTCGTTCCCTGTAACATGTGTCTGTCTATATTTCCTCTGATTTCTTCCATGGTTGGAGGGAGAGCGGCGCTTGAGAATTTTGGACCGAGACTGCCACAATGTGAGTGCGCGTTAATCAGACCGGGAAAGACAAAACAGTCCGTTGCATCAATAATCTCAGTGAAATCTGAATCTGAAAAAGTGGTCTCCTCACGCGATGTAAGGTCAACGATTTTTCCCTGGTTTATAGAGATAGAGGCGTTTTCAACAACTGTTTCACCATCACCAACGATGACGGTTGCATTTCTTATAAGAATATCCATCATGATTTGTTCCTCGCACTGTTAAAATGGGTAGAGAGGACTAATATTATTACAAAAAAGCTAAGAAGAGCTCCCATCAAAAAAGTCAGTTGATACGGTCTGTTTTGCACGCTTGAATAGTGAGAATTTAGTGTATCGTATACCGATTGAAAGAGTCGAATTCCACTAAGTGCGCCAAGACTCATCGTCATCGAAAGAATTGCGGATAGCATTCCATGCTCCTTTCCTTTTGCCTTACCAACAATCAGATTCATCGTTGGAGCATAAAAAAGTCCAAATCCAACTCCTCTACCAGCGTTGATGAGCAGCACAAGTGCAATGGCACTATTTTGGTCGTGAAAACCGTGCAGCAAAGCGTACGATACCATTGAAATCATTATAATAAGTGCTCCTGCTCCTACAATCACCGTGACGCTAAAATATTTTTGCAGGCGTGGCAGGAGGGATGAGGTCAGTGCCAACATAATAGGGTAGGACATAAGTACAATGCCGACTGTTCCCGGTGCCAGTTCTTGAATCTCCTCTAAATTAAACGGAAGGATAAATCCAACACCAGAGGTGATAATAATGATAAGAAAAAGAGCGATATTTGTGAAAGCAAAAGAGCGATTTTTGAAATAATCGAGTCGTATAATTGGCTCTGCTGTCCGCTTCTCCTGATAGATAAATCCTGTAAAACTTACAGTCGATATAAATAATAATAATAGAGTGTTAGATGATTTCCAGCCCCACTGATGAACCATGCTCAACATAAAAAGAATGGTGCCCATTGAGATAAATATCAGGATTGCTCCAGCGCCATCAAAAGCTTTTTTCTCCGTTTTTTCTATCGGTTTATTCCTCTCTTTTGAAAGGAGACTTTTTGCTAAATATCCGGCAAGCAGACAGAGTGGAAGATTGATATAAAATATCCAACTCCAGTGAAGATACTGAGTTATTAGGCCTCCGATAGATGGTCCGATACACATTCCTAACGATTGGGTAATTGCCAGCCACGCAATCGCCTTTCCCCGTTTTTCTGGGGCAAGAAATGTGCCAAACAGGGCGGGACCCATAACAAACAGAATTGCCCCTCCTAATCCCTGAAATCCGCGTGCAATAATCAATATATAGATGTTGGGAGCGAGACCACAAGCGAGTGAACTAAAACCAAAAAGAAGCAGGCCAATGGTTAGAATTTTTCCAAAACCAACTCTGTCGGATAGCTTTCCCGCGATTGGTGAAAAAGCTGCAAGTGTCAACAAATAGGCGACGGTAACCCATGAAACAACTGATATTGTTGTGGAATATTGGTCTGTTATTGTTGGCAGTGCAACATTAACAATATTGAAATCAAGACTGGTTAAAAAGGCCGAGAGACAGCCAAGATATATGAGTCGAGTTGAAAATGTTGAGTCTTTCATCATGAAATATACTCCAGGATCAATTATGCAGCAACTTTTGGTCTTTCATTGTCTGCTTCTGTCATATTATTTATTACCTTTTAAAAGTCTTTTCATCTCTTTATCAAAATCGCTTTCAAAAAGTCTATCTTGAATGGGTTTATATTTTTCGTATTCTTTTTCGGCAAAGGTTTTTGCAATTTTGGCTGTTACCTCACCCGAATTCTGTAAAATATCTTCTTGATTGAATTGCAAGAAAATATCTAATTTTACGACCCAATCTTTCATTGTCATTGTAATGCCTTTTTCGGCTTGGTGTTCGGCATAATCTAAATACATTGTAACAATACGATTGAGTGGCTTCAACTCTTTTTCTGAAAGATAATTTTTTGCAATATTTACATCTGATTTTCTTATTTTACCATTAGGTGAATTTTTCCATGAGCTTAAACCCATCCTTTCTTGTTTATGATTAGCTCTTGAAGCAATAATTTCTGCTGCAGTTTGCCCCGTAATTGCCCAATGCAGTTTATTTTGTACGGTTGCAAAAAACTTTTTGGTTGTTTCAGAATTATAGTCATAGTCGATACTACATTCAGAATAAATATCGGTAATCTGCTGATACAATCTCCGTTCACTACTGCGAATATCTCGAATTTTCTCGAGCTGTTCTTTAAAGTAGTCTTGACCAAAAATTGGTTGTGGATTTTTTAAGCGTTCCACATCCATTGTATAGCCTTTTATAATAAACTCTTTTAATACCGTGGTTGCCCATATTCTAAACTGCGTAGCTCGTTTTGAGTTCACACGGTAGCCAACAGCTATTATCGCATCGAGATTATAGAATTTTGTTGGTTTAGTTTGAGTTTTATTGGTAATAGCACCGTGCTGAGTGGTTAGTTCCAAAATGGAACATACCACTTTTTCGTCTAACTCTCCACTCTCAAAGATGTTTTTAAGATGTTTTGTTATTGCTGGTCTTTGAACATCAAAAAGCTCTGCAATCTTTTTTTGTGGCATCCAAATGGTTTCATTTTGCAAAAGAACATCTACTTTTATATCGCCATTTGGGGTTTTATAAAGCAAAAACTCTGTGTTGGGATTATACTTTTCTAAATTCATTCTTTACCTCTAGGATCAATTATACAGCAACTTTTGATCTTCCATCGTTTGCTTCTTGTTGATAGTAGAATAGAGGGGAAATATAAGCAAGAAAACTGCGTATTGTGCTTAGTAGTTGCTTTGGTTCTTATTCTTAATTGCCTTATAATGGTCTTTTCGGTAATTTTCTAAATCTTCCAGTTTCATAATCATAACTCATCAAATTCTTTTGCGTATTGAACCACTCCACTAACATTTTTAAGTCCATCATTTACAAGTTCAATTCCCATAAATACATTACTTGGAACATCATAAGGCGAAGTAATTCCCCATTTGATTGTTGCCTCAAATCCAAATTTAGGATAATACTTATCGTGTCCTAAAACAATTACCGATTTAAAGTTTAGGTTTGTTGCTATCTCAAACCCTTTACGAATAAGTTTTCCGCCAATTCCTTTTTTTTGATTTTTTGGAGAAACCGCCATTGGAGCAAGTGCTA
>JAGLDR010000187.1 GCA_023145475.1 bacterium | reverse complement strand
CCAAATGAGTCTGCAAAGTTGTTTAAGAATAGGCGAAGCCGTGAAGAGGTGTTGAAATATTTGCTTGTTTTTGGTGGTGTTCCGAAATATCTCGAAGAAATTAATCTAAAACAGTCCTTTAATCAGAATATGAATAGCCTCTGCTTTTCTGTGAATAGCTCAATGATAAAAGAGATTGACAAGATTTTCTATGCTCAATTCCGTGATGCCGAAATCTATGTTCAAATAGTAAGGTTATTAAGGGATTCTCTTCTAACTCACACCGAAATAGCAGCAAAATGTGGCAAGAAATCGGGTGGCAGTTTAAAGAAAATTTTACAGCATCTTGAAGATGCCGAGATTATAAGGGCACATTTTACTTTTGATAGAAATTGGAATGCTAAATATAAAAAGTATAAACTTTCGGATGAATATTTAACTTTCTTTTTTAAGTATATGAACCCCTATTTGAAGACAATTGCAGCTGGCGAGCAGAGTAAACTTTTTGAAATGATGGTTGAGAGTAGTTTTTCTGTGTGGCTTGGCTTTGCGTTTGAAAAGTTCTGTTTGAAGCATGCATTTTATCTGGCAGAGAAGATGGGATTTGCCGATCAAGTTATTGCGTATGCCCCCTATTTCCGAAAAGAAGATGAAGGATTTCAAATAGATTTAATTTATAAAAGAGTGGATAAAGTGATAACGATATGTGAAATGAAATACCATGCAAAGCCGATTGGGGTTTCTGTTGTAAAAGAGATGGAGCGAAAGATTAATCTTTTGAAAAAGCCTCGAGGATTTACGGTTGAGAAAGCTTTAATAAGTCTTTATGGCCCTGATAAGCATCTTGAATCAATGGGCTATTTTGACTATTCCCTGACGATTGATGATATTATAGATGGCGCTAATTAACCGAAACCGCCGCCGAAGTTGATTTAACTTTATAGGCGGTTTTGGTGATTTGAGGATAAAAAAATGACAAATTCTCCTGTTTTATGCCCACTTTGCGGTCAAACAGAGGGGATTTCTCTCTTCCATAAAGATCGTGAGAGGGAGTATCACCGCTGTCCTCGTTGTCAGCTTGTTTTTGTCCCTGAAGAGTATTTTCTTTCAGCAAAAGAAGAGAAAGAAGAGTATGAAACACATGAAAATTCTCCAGAAAGCGAGGGGTATCGAAAATTTCTCAGTCGTCTATTCACGCCGCTAAACAGTAGACTTGCCCCAAAACAGTCTGGGTTGGATTTTGGCTCTGGTCCTGGTCCTACACTCTCTTTGATGTTTGAGGAGTCGGGACATACGATGAGTCTGTACGACCCTTTTTATGCGCCAGATAGAGCGGTTTTGTCTTTGAGATATGATTTTGTAACGGCAACAGAAGTTGTCGAGCACTTTTATAATCCTGCCCGTGATTTTTCACTTCTCTGGTTGTTGGTTCGTCCAGGAGGCTGGTTGGGAATTATGACATCATTTCTGGTTGACAGCGAAAAGTTCGCGCATTGGCATTATAAAAGAGACAAAACGCATGTCTGTTTTTATTCAGTAGAAACAATGGATTGGATCGCTTCAGAATGGAACGCTTCTGTTGTTCATTTAGAAAATGGTGTTACCCTTTTTCAGAAGATTTAGTCGTTTAAAATATTATCAAGTGTAATTGTGTGGGTGAAGAATCCGCTCTCTTTTAGTCCTTTATCAGGTCCGTACAAACTAATTAACGCCGTTTCAAGGGTATATCCTCGAGGAATCTTTATGAGAGATTTTTTTCGTTCAACTTCTTTAATAACTTGAGCGGTGATTTTCTTGTTGTGATGTTTAATTTCGCAAATGGTGATTACTTTGTCAAATCGCTTATAAATCAAATCGATCTGAAAGTGTGTGTCATCTCGAGAAAAAAGAGAGCCTGCCGTAGCCACTTGATCCGAAAACCCCATCAATTCTGCCAAATATGATGAATGCTTAAGAGCAAACCTTTCAAACGCAAAGCCGAGCCAAACATCCATTTTCTCTGAAGTAATAGCCTTGAAAAGTTGTTTCTTTGGCGAATTAGCAATCAATTTTCTGTTGGGCTCTATAAATTTGTAAAAGAAATTCAGAAATTCGTCTGAAATCCTGTATTTCTTTATTCGACTTTCAAATGGTTTGTCCCACGGTGTATTTTGGCTGATAATATCCGCTTTTGTCAGATTTTCTAGATAGCGTTTAAGTCCTCCTCCTGATGGAATTCCGACAGCACTACCAATTTCTCCAAGGGTTCTTATCCGAGATTTCAGAGAATCAACAATTGCTAAATAATTTTTTTCTTTCACAAATTGACTGTAAAAAATTCGATCAACTTCGTGAATCATAATAGCATGCTTTGAAAAGCAGAGTTTATCCATGTTTTGTTCAAATGACTTGCGTAAATCAATCATTTCAAGATACTTGGGCACGGTTCCAAAAATCATAAGATATTTTAAAATCTCTTCTTTACTTCTTTTGTCTCCAAAGAAGTTTTGTGCCTCGATAACAGGGAGGCCCTGAAGATGAATTTCGGCTGTTATTCTTCCGTAAAGAGCTTTGGAATGAAGCACCTTGTCTATCATAAATGATGCAATAGAGCCACAGAGAATGAGCATGACGCTCTCTTCTTTCCAGAAGTTATCCCAATAGAATTTCAGAAGAGAAACGAGCGTGCTTTTTTTTGTAGCCATCCACTGTAGTTCATCAAAAACAAGGACAAGTTTTTTCTTTCTTTTTCGTTGGGTTATTACTTTATCGGTAAGATAGTTAAGAGCGTCACTCCATGTTGTAAAAGGTATCTTTTTCAGGAATGAGTCGCCTGTCTGCTCAGCTAACTGATTGATAAAATGAGATATTTGTTCTTGTGTGTTTTGCGATTCCACAGCTTCGAATGAATATGAATGCGTCTTCTTTTCTGTGAATACTTTAATAAGACTACTCTTTCCGATGCGTCGTCGACCATACATAACAACAAGTTCACCTTTGGGTGAGTCGTAGTAGTTTTCTAGCAATTGCATCTCGTTTAATCGTCCGAAAAACATTGATTACCTCCATCAGGAAAGAGTTATTCGCACAAGTAATATATCATATGTTATGCGGTTAGTCAATTTTTGAAATGCGTTAACCGCACAAGAGGCGGAGGTGTTTGAGTGTGCGGCTAAAGAGTTTTAGTTAATGCGTGGGTTTCCTTCGATTGGTGTTGGCAATTAATAAAATTGTGAAGTATTTTCTTTTTATCATTTCTCTTTTTGTTGCAACGAGGCAAAGGAAAGGAGTTTTATAATTTGGTAATCAAATCGTAGAGTGATGATATTGTTAGATGTGCCTTTTTCGCAAAGTTATCTTCAATTCCTGGCAGGTATTTTCCTGTTTTAATCAATACGCCTGTGAGACCGTGTTTTTGTGCTCCAAGAATGTCAAATTCAAGGTCATCCCCAACGATTGCCATCTCTGAAAAGGATTTTGCCTGCAAAACCTCTTGAGCGAGTGTCAAGATTGCCTGTGATGGCTTTCCGCAGTTTGTTACCGTTTTTCCTGTGATATATTCGACTCCTGCGACATAAAAACCAAGGTCTGCCACCATTTCACCGTTGCGGGAATAGAACTTGTTTTGCTGTAAGGTAAAGAGAGGCGTGTTGCGTAAAGCATTTTTTAAAACAGCCGTAATATCATCGTATTTAAGTCCGCTTCCATCATCGGCAAGAAGAATTGCATCAGGATTCTCATCTGTAATAGTAAACTCTGAAAATTCAGAGTGAATCGCACTGCATGAGTGGATTGCAATTCGTTTGTATTTCGCACTTTTAAAGAGTGAAATAGCACTTTTGACTGGCGTTATGATGTGAGAAAGTTCAATCTCTAATCCTGCATCTGCTAACATTTTTTGAATGTTGCGAGCGGTGAGTGATGTTGTGTTGGTAACGAGGACAAATGGGATAGACTCTCTATTGAGAAATGCAATGAGTTCTTTCGCTCCATCAAGCAATTTTCCATCGATATAGAGGGTGCCATCGATGTCAAAAATCAGTTTTTTACTGTGCAGCATTACTACTGCTCAAGAGGATAGGGGGCGAGGATGGCACTAACGCCATAGTGAGATGAGATTGAGGTGCTTTTGGTATAACTTTTGTTTGCTGCAGAATCTTCACAGGTACGGAATGTTGAGACAAAAAGTGGGTTTTGTAGCGGACGATAAAAGATGTGGTCAGCTGCGTATTCTGGCATAATATCCCAATCCTTGACAGTTGCTTTAATTTGGGGGTTATCTTGGCATACGGTACAAAATGGGTCGCTTTGCCATGCGTTTTGGAAGAGTGCATCTTTAAGTTTTGCCCAGACAGCTGCGTTGTGAGCTGGCATCATCTCTGTCTCTGGTGATGAGTCAAAATCTCCCATCAAAAGCTGAATGTTCTTCGCCCTATTTTTGTTGAAAAATGTGATAATACTATCGACTTGCTGAGTGCGAAGTGTATCTGCTCTGGTGCCATCATCTGCATTGCTGAGCTGGGTACAAACGACATCAATGTTTCCAAGGATTCCCTGCGTTTGCAAGGTTGCTGAGATATATTGACGAGGAATTTGATCACTAGGAAGTGCGATGATAGATTTGCTTTTCATAGGAAAACGGCTGATTAAAATGAGACCATTTGTTGATTCTTCCTCTTTTGGAGTATCGCCGCCAATATCCATACAGGCATCCATTATTGCTTGCAAATCAAGATTGCCTGTCTGTCCTTCTGCTAACATACAATCCCGACACTCTGGGGAGAGATTTTGAAACTCCGTGCCACATTGCTGTGCAAGACAGAGCAGTGCGCCTGTGCCTGTCTGATCTTGGCAGTTTTGTTGGTAACACATCCCGATTGGAAGAACTTCCGAGTTGGAGCATGCTGGCTCAACTGGGTCGCCTCCTGTTTCGCCTGTTGTTGAATAGAGAAGATAGAAGTCATCATCGGCCGCATTCATTGCTTCGTGCACCTTTTTCATATCATCTGCACTCCACACCTCTTGCAGACAGATGATATCAGCATCTGTTTCAGTTAGTTTCTGCAGGATAGTTGTCTTGCGCTCAGCAAAGAGGTTTGAGTACCCATTTTTATCTAGTTTTGTGTTAAAAGTTAGCGTTTTAAGAGCTGATTGTCCATAGGGTCCTACATCGACACTGTTTTCGCACGAAATAATAGCGACTGCTATTAGTAACAAAAATAACAACTTTTTCATTCTATTCTCTCCTCTAGTTAGCAACACGCCAACTCATCTTAACAAGTGAGCAGAAAAACAAAAGAAATTTTTAAGTGTTGATACTGTTTTTTACAGAGAGAGGTCGTCAGGAGATGATGAAATCGGCAATATTCTTATAGTCGTCCATCAGCGAGATTGGTTTTCCGTCTACCATTTCATAGCTGTTTTCAATGCCAATAATGCCATAGTTTGGAAGGAATATTTTGGGCTCGACTGCAATTATCATACTGTTTTCAATCGCCATTTTTTGACGCGGAGCAAAGACTGGATGTTGGTTAAGCTCTACGCCAATACCATGCCCGACAAATGATACTTTTTGAGAAAGTCCCATAAATTTGTCGTGCCAGTCATATTGAGCAATATAGTGAGTCAGTCTGTTCCAAATCTCTTCGCCTGTCGTCCCAGTAGTCATATTTTGTTCAATAAATTCAAGTGTTTTAACAAGTTCGTTATATGTTTTTATAATATAGTCTGGCGGCGTTTTTGTGAAAAAGGTGCGTGTGCTATCTGCGTTGTATCCGTGAACGGTGCCAACAAAATCAACGACAAAAGAGTCTTTGATAATTTCATTTGAAGGTCCTTGCGCAACAGATGGAGAGACACCTCGACCGCCAATTGGATAGTCAGTATAGGTTGGAACCAACGACGAATCTCCTGTCACACAGGTGGCCATTCCAGCCTCCATATTGTATCCACGAGTCCAGAGCATCTCTTGATGTTTAAACTCCTCTTTTGCAACAAACTCAATGTGGCTGAGGAGTGTTGCATCTGTCATTTCTTTTTTCCAGAGTTGAGGCACTCTCTTCATAATGTTGTTGTTAATTGTTGCTGCCTCTTTTATCAACTTTATCTCTGAAGGGAATTTAACACTTTTTGCCGACGCAAGATAGGATGAACAATCCTCTATCTTTCCCTCTTGTGGTAAGACTCTTTTCTGATAAAAAGTGACATCATTCACTGCTGTTACATCAAATGCGAAGCCAAAAACACTGAATTGCGAACAATACTTCGCGAGCAACCGTCTCTCCCACACCTCTACGGTAAGAGCACTCTCCTCCGCTGCCCTTGCAACATTTTTGCGGACAAAATAGAGTGGCTCGCCAGTGGCAGGAATTGCAAGGATTCCTCGCTGAATAGAGCCTGTGAAATAGAAGAGGTCGCTGTTAGTTGAAAAGAGTGCGAGCTCTATTTCTGAGGTTTGTAAGAGTGTTTGAAAACGGGAAACCCGCTCAATCAGTTCTGATTTTGTGAATAATCGCATTATTATTTATTTTTGTGATCCATAGATTCTTTTGGTCAAATCACTCCACTGCTGATCAGTGAAAAGGTTGTAGGTGATTTGCAGTGCACTTACCGAGTGATAGGTCGAATCAAGGCGCATTTCACTGTTAAATGGCTTCATAACCAACCCGCCAAGAATAACTTTTGGTTTTGGATAGCGGAAGCCGTCAGCCTCTTTCCACTGAAGACCAAGTGCGTATCCTGATCCACCATGAATTGCGCGAGCATATTTCTCTGCTCGTTTTGCATCTTTTGCCTTCACCGCAACATCGTACGCCGTTGCAAGCCCTTCCATGTAGACACCAGTTGATGCGTACATTCTGTTGAGTGCTCCAGCGCGACCATATCCAACATCCATAGTGAGTGGAGTAAACTTATTAAGCATCCAATCGGCAAGATCAAATACAAAATCAGCATATTTTTTCTGAGGGTCTACATCATACATTTGTGCATAGGCACGAATTTGCCACGGAACAAATGGTCCCTCTTTTTTGTTTTTCCAAAAATTAACATAGTATGGAAATGCTTTTGCAACAGCGGCTTTTATCTTTTTGTCTCCGCTGTACTTGTAGTATTCCATCATCGCAAGCATTGTTTCGCCAGGGAAGAAAAGCTGATCAATCTCACGCAGTGGCTTAATAAAATCTGTTCGCCACATTCCATCTGGATTTTGCAATTTAAGAATTGAATCAGACAGCTTTTTCATATCTGATTTGTATGCTGGATCATTGACATGCAGCATAGCTCCAAGCAAGAATGCAGATGAAGCAACAGAGCTATCCTTTCTTGGTTGTTCCCATTTTACAAAGTCATAATCTATACCATTTACGGTCTGGTGTACAATGGCGCTACGGTAGAGTGCGATGTTCTTTTTGACACTTGCCATAAGTTTTGCATCTTTGTTGTCTGCCGCTATTTTTGCATAGACATAGACTGCATTCAAATCTCTCAGACACCACGCATCTCCTGGATCTTCACCCTTTCCTGGATAGTACATATAGAGATAGTGACCATCTTTATGCTGATTATCTATGTAGTAGTCGCCTGACGCTTTGATAGCTTTCAAAATATCAGCGCGAGTTACCGTATTAAGGGGGATTCCTTCACGATTGTAGGCAAATTCTCTGACTGTTTCATCACCGCTCAAGCGAACAAATTCTTGCGCTTTAAATGCGGTCAATTCAACATTTCCACTCTCCCAGCAGTTTTCAGGAAGTGAGGCATCAGTACAAAGTTGACGAAGAATAGCAACGCCTTCTTGCATATTCTTGAAGTTCATAGTAGAGGGGAGAAGAATCGCTGATTTTTCGCCTTTTTTCAGTGAGAAACCCATATATTTCATAAATTTCTTATGTACGCTAAAAGGATTTCTTGGAATTGGGGCGCTCATATGAATGACAGAAAGTGATATGTCCGCTTTCGTGCCTTTATATGCTTTCATCCGTGATAAGAGTTGTTTAATGGACTCTTTCAATGTTTCGCCTGAACCAAAGAGAATGGCAACTTGCTTGTTGTTGCGATAGATATCCATCGCAAGAGAGAGCTTTCTTTTTGCCAGGATTGCTGGAATGTCAGCAAGAACTTTCTCTTCGGTGAGTGTTCCTGCAAGAAATTCAGTAAATGCCTCCATAATTGGAGCTACTTCGGTTGTGTTCATCTTATTGCTTTTAAAAGCTTTTACTTGAGCAAGGAGCGGCACTTTTGATTTGTCTCTAATGACATTAAAAGAGACTTTTCCAAGGCTTTTCCCATTCTTTTGCACGACGATAGACCACTTTCCAGCTTTCATTGGTGTTGGGCCTTTATAGTGAATCAGTGCGCGAGTCCACTGTTTTTCCATTGTAAAGTTATCTTTTTTATAGACGACTTTTCCTGACGGGTCGTGCCAGATGAAATTTGCAGTGTAATCAGCGGCTTGAGGATGCCAAAGAGCTTGCAGTATCTGTTTTTCTGTTGGAGAAAACGCGGTTCTGACAGATTCAATTCCTTTTTTTGCGGGAATTCCAACAGTCAAGTTTTTGAGAGGAGCTGTTGCTCCCTCGACCATTGTTTGATCAACGGCATCTCCGGCTGCTGTATCTCCCGGTTTCAACTGGCACCCAGTTGCAGTAAGTGCTATGGCTACGAGCCATAAAAGTAGTGTCTTTCGAAACATGCTAAACATACAATCCTCCAATAATTTTAAATTCTAGCTCAAACATTCTATGTAGTGAGTTCAGATAGTCAAGAACAACGAGTTAAATTAGTATGGAGAGCACGCGGGCCATGGCATCTCAGCAGAAACATCTCCACCATTACTCCCGTCATCATAGGGCATAGCGTGTTTTGAGCTGTAGATATCAAGGTTTCCATTAAAGGAAAAAGAGCCTCTTGAGCCGAGAGTTCCATCGGCATCGGTGATATTCATTGTGCCAATTGCAAATGCGTGAAGGCAGCTGATTGTTCGAGCACCCCAATCAACATCAACAATATAGAGTGC
>JAGLDR010000186.1 GCA_023145475.1 bacterium | reverse complement strand
ACACAACTGCACAGGGTCTAATCCGACAAAATCGGACTCTTCCATAATGATAAAATCGTTGCCGATTGCGTGATATTTCCAAAAGGGTTTCATTGTTCTCCCTTGGGTTTGAATACAAAGTATTTGGTGCCAAAATAGTTAAACAGCGTGCCAGCAATAATAGCAACAAAGTTAGATAATATAATTGCAATCTTCGAGGTTTCATCTGCAAACAGTCCTAACACAACTTGATAAGCAAGCATACGAGGAATCAATGCTGTAAAAGCAGCAACGCCAAAAAAGATAACGAACTTATGGAAAGAAATTGAGATTCCTTTTACTCGTTCGGAAAAGGTCCAATAGTGGTTAAAAAGATAGTTTTGAATTACCGCTAATGAAAACCCAAAAACAGGTAAAATCCACGCCACAACAAAAGGACTGTTAGCACGAGAAAGATCAAAAAAATAGAGCAAAGAACTAAAAACGACCATATCCGTTATAACACCAAATCCTCCGACTGTCACAAATTTGACAATATCATATTTCAACACTTTCTTAATAAAAACAAACATCTTCCCCATCAAGCCACCTCAAAAACTAAAGAAATCCACTCGCCCTTTTGCGTCATCACACCGGTAAATCGCAGAGAATCTGTCTGAAACGCATCAATAATCCTCTGCTTTTCGCCCTCTAAAATACCAGACAAAATCAAATGCTTTTTTGTTAATCGAATCAAATCATCACGCAATGAAAGCAAAATTGAAGAGATAATATTTGCAATAACAACATCATATGTTCCATCCATCTTGGCAATATCAGCAACCTTCAAATCAACATCAGCAACACTATTTAACCCAGCATTTTCAATCGCATTTTCTATCGCGTCAGGGTCATTATCAACGCCAACAACTGTAATATTCTTATTATGTTTCTTTGCCATAATCGCTAAGATACCAGAGCCAGTCCCAACATCTAACAGAGAGAGTGGAGTAGTCTCATCAATCAAGCGAATCACCTGCTCAGCAGCTAGTTGCGTCGTCTCATGATGTCCTGTTCCAAAACCGCGAGCAGGATTTATAACAAAAGAGCCCTCATCTTTGCGCCACGGAGGAACAACCACAAAGCCACCAATCGCAACGGGAGAGAAAAACTCTTTCCATCGCTCTTCCCATGCAGATTCATCAATCAACTTCGGACCAAAACTTCGCAGCGTATCGAGTGTCAACTCATCATTATCAAAATAGGCAATCAACGCATCATTTTGCTCAAAACAGCCTCGATACCCTTCAATTATTTCAAATTGTTCGATAGAAAAATCGGTTGGCACCGTCAATTGAATCCACTGCTTCATTCATACCTCCACAAAAACAAAATTCATTGTACATTGCACGCTATGAAATACAAGGTAATAAGATATAGAATACTGTTCCTTTGCCTACTTCACTTTCCACACGAATTGCTCCGTGATGTTTCTCAAGAATACTATAGGCTGTCGCAAGCCCAAACCCTGTCCCCTTCCCTGCCTTTTTTGTGGTAAAAAATGGGTCAAATATTTTTTTCAGATCTTCTTTTGCAATCCCCGCCCCCGTATCTCGAATCTCTATCTCAATATAGTCACCTGGTTTAATATCAGATGCATACGCTTCACATTTGGCTGTATCTAAGCGGACATTGCTTGTTGTAACAGTGATTTTACCACCATGTGGCATCGCATGAGATGCGTTAATTCCAAGATTCATAAAAACTGTCTGGAGAGCGGTACCATCACCACTAACCATACAGCTCCCTGCATGCTTTTCGATAGAGAAGCGAATACGACGGTCAACAGTACTTTTGAATATTGACTCCGTCTCCCTCATCAATTGATGGATGTCTATCTGCTTAAATCCACCACTCTCTTTCCGACCAAAGAGCAATAATTTATCTATCAAATTCTTTCCTCGATATGCTGACTGCAAAATGATGTCAACATAACCTTGATTCTCCTCACTAAGCGACTCTTTAGAAGATTCAAGAAGCTGAGAAGCACCTATAATCCCGCCAAGAATATTTTTAAAATCATGCGATATTCCACCGGTAAGTTCACCTATTGCCTTCATCTTGTGGGTATGCTTCAGCTCTTTTTCAGCACGATAACGAGTAATAACATAAAGCACCAACATAACAATTGAAATCAAGATAAGAATGACCAGAGCAGATATCATATAAATCTGCATCTTATAAGTTTCATAAAAGGAGAATGGGACATTGACAATCTCACTCTTTTCAGGAATAGAGGACAATAGAATCCTCTGAGAGAGCAACTCTCTATAGTCAAACGCTGGCTTATCAAAACCACTAACAACAACAGGAATCGAGTCAATAGAGGTACCACTGACAATTGAAAGCGCTATCTTTGCGACGGCCTCGCCATGCTTCTCGCCATCAGACAAAAAACCACCAACAATACCATGAGTAAGAAAACTTTTCCTTGCCGCATAAATAGGCCCAGCATAGACCGTCCGTATAAGCTTCATAAGCTCATCTCGTGTGATTTGCCGTCCATCCTTATCTTTATTAAACAGATGGAGAAACAGAAGAGAAGTAGGAGGCATAGCCTTTAATCTCTCTAACAATTCATCAACAGTAAGATTATCATAAAAATACTGTTTAACGGGACGATCAAGAGCCATTAACGCCTGCTTAATCTGCGCTCGCCGTTTGAGCCCTGAGACGGTACGATCATTGATAACCACGAGTTGGTCTGCGTGAGGATGGAGTTTTAGAGCCAAATTCATCGTCTGCTGAAACTCAATTGCCTGAACAATCCCAGTAACATCCAACTCTTTTTTTGAACGCTCCTCAGGATTATAACTCACTCCACAAAAGACCACCGGAGCACTATCAAACAGCTGTTTACGGTTATCCAAAGCAAAAGAGAAGGCATTATCATCATTTGCTATAATCAGATCAAAGTGCTCATTTTTAAACTTCTCTTCATATACTTTTATCATATTTTGAAAGTGAGATTCACTCTTTATTCGCTTAGTATCAAGATACTCGATTGAAAGCCAAATCATCTGTTCACTCTCAAGAAAGACCTTCCGCACGCCTGCGGTTACATCATCTTCCCACGGATGTCCTTGATGATACGATTGAAGCAGAAGAATATGCTTCACTTGATTTGCACTGAGTGTCACTGTAAACAACAGTAAAACTAAAAGAAATGTGGTAATAAATCTCATTCGTCTCAAAATGAGTCACCTGCAAGCCATTATTCAAGACAATAATATCCGATTTCATCTCATTTGTCAAAATTTACAGTCTCGTTAGTTAGAAACAACCCAAATCCCATCCTGAAACCACTCTCTTGATAAATTCTTCATCGTCTCCGCATCCATCTGCTTCAAGATTTCGTTAAATCTCAGATAGTTACCTTGTTTGATGTTAAGTGCATTTTCGAGCGATGAGTTAAACGCATGGAAATCATTTTGAGCAATTACCTTTGCACGAGTAAACTCCATACTCCGACGCAACTGCAACAGCTCACTCTCCTCTTGATTCTCACGCTGCATATGATCAACAACCCGCTTGAGTGCCTCTTTTGTCTTTTCACTATTTTCAGGAGAGGTAATCGCAGAGAGCATGATATATCCGACGCCGAGACCACCCATTCCCTGTGCACTGAGTGAATAGACAAGTCCGTTTTCTTCTCTCAGCATTCTAAAAAGCGGGCTATTTTGCGTCATAAGATAACTCTCTAAAACACGCACCATTTCAAAATCATGATGATGAATATCAGGACCATTAAAAATATAGGAGATATAACTCTGTTTCTTTCCTGGAAGCTCCACTAAAATCTCATCACTATCAGATGGACGGTGGAAAGCATATTTCGGCACTTTTTTGCTTTTTATTTTGTGAGACAGACCATCTTTTAACGATGAGAATATGTGATTTGTACCTGCCCCACTGATTCCAACACCCCACTTCTGCTCTTCTTTATAGCGATTCCACAATGACTGAACATCATCAAGCGTTGTCGACTGGAGTGATTCGAGCGTTCCGTCAGCAATTGAAGCATACGGTGTTCCAGAGAAAAGTGATTTATGTACTGCCTGTGAAAAGAGAAAGCCAGGATTTTCCATTTTGAGAGTATAATTTCTGAGTGCAAACTCTTTCTCTTGATTAAAATCCTCCTCTTTGATTTCATCATTCAAAGTATCTATCAAAAGCTCCACGCCCTCATCAATCACTGAGTCTCGCATTTTCATTTTGACACCGACACTGTTGTTTCCCGAAACTGAAGAGAAATCTATTCCATACTTATCGAGTTTCGCCTCGCTCTCTTGTCGTGTGAGACCTTTTGCTGAGGCAATCAGAGAAGTTATCATAAGTCGTGTGGCACCCTCTTTGCCAGCTATATCACCAAAAACACCGCCTCGTTTAAGCAGCTCAACTGTTACAAAAGAGCTCTGTGGACGGTGAAACAAAGTGGCTGAAACGCCTGCTGATTTCCTATTGGTCCGCACCTCTTTATCTGCGAGAACAGCTGTCGTTTGATGGGTAATCTCACCAAGAGTGAACTTGCTTTTTTGAGGAAGGGAGAGGCCAAGAAAAGCAGTTTTAACAGAGAGATGTTTTTGCTTAAATCTATTTAAATCGGCAAGAGAAATATTAAAAATATGATAAAAATACTCTCTTTCAAATTGGTCTTTATCACCATACATCGCATAGCTTGTCCCCATCGTTTTCGCCACATAATCAACCGATTCAGATGCAAAATCACGACCCGCAAGGATGGATTCTCTCGCCTTGTTCAGCTCTTCACGAGTGAAAACCATATTGTCCCACACTTTCGCCCATTTGTTGATTCTAGGCTGCTCTTTTGTTGGCGAAAAGGCAGCAGTGTGAAAAAAGGTAGCCCCCAAAATGCCGAGATCAAATGATATGCTGATGTTATCAAAAACAGGCTTATCATAGACCAACTCGTTATAGAGTCGGCTTCCATCCATTCCATAGCTAATCGTGTGAATTAGTTGACCATACGCTGCAATCTCTGCGTTTGATTCAGGCATCTTCCACGCCGCCATAAAATAATCTTTTTGTTGGTTGTGACGCAAATGGACTGTCTTGCTCCCGCTCTTCTTCCCTCGAAATATAGGACTCTCCGGAGAGTGCGTTGCCATCTCAATATCAAATGCTCCGTCATACCCTCCAGACATCGTGATAAAGGGCTGGCTATACAGTTTTTCTTTCACAAAAGAGTCGATAATCTGTGGCGTCGCAACCTTGAGTGTCTCGCGAGTTCCTATAATCTCTCGGCTATATGGATGGCCAGCCCAGAGGTTGCTCATTATTGTTTGAAGCAGTTGCTCCATCGGCTCATCTTCGTACATCGACATCTCTTCGAGAACGACTGACTTCTCTTCATCAAAATTGTGCGTATCAATCGTTGCAAGTGGCACCTTCAAAAGATTATTGAGAAATTCTGCAACCTCTGGCACGAACTCGTTTAACAACGATATGTCAAGCGCAACAAAGTCGTGGCTAGTAAAAGCATTGCTATATCCACCGCGAGCCTCTATAAAATCAGCAATTCCCTGCCCCTCAAACCGTAATTTAAAAAGAAGATGCTCGGCAAAATGGGCATACCCAAGCTCATCTTCAGACTCTGCTGAGCTTCCTCCAGGAAACCAGACAAACAGGCGGGTGTAGGGATGCTCTGTTATCTTTCGAAAGAGTGGTAAAGTGCGTATCATAAAAATTTTCTCCTATTTTATAAACATTAAATATTTCTCAACAACCGAGAGGCGGTAAAGAAATAAAACGAGGAGAGTTTAGCAGATTGAGCGGGGGTGTAAAGATTGTTGTGTGGAGATGGGTGTTTTTGGGTGGGAATATGAGTTTTGCAACTTTCTCTGCTCCCATTTGTTATAGCTGTTGTTAGCAAGCGAGGATAAAATAATACAATTTGCAAAAACCCTTATAATGGAAAATTATTATAATATTTTGCTATTCGAATGGAATAATATTATAATAATTACAGATTATGATCTTCGAGAGGAGAAAAAGGTGATGATAAATCGTACATTATTGCAAGAGGTTAAATCGAGATTATTCAGGCAAAAAGTGATAACAATTATGGGGGCACGACAAGTCGGCAAATCTACTTTTGTAGAAATGCTCCTTGATGATTTCAAAAACAGTCACAAAATCATGCGACTTAATGGTGACGATGCCGATATTCAAGGATATTTTGAAAAACCGACTGCAACAAAATTGAGAATTCTTATCGGTGATTACGATATTTTGTTTATTGATGAAGCACAGCGCATTAAAGATATCGGGCTTGTACTGAAAATTATGGTTGATAACTTCAAAAATGTTCAAATAATAGCGACAGGCTCTTCCTCTTTTGAACTTTCAAACAAGGTAAACGAACCACTGACAGGAAGAAAATTCGAGTATACCCTCTATCCAATGACTTTCAATGAAATGGTCGCAGACACGCATTTTATCGAAGAAAAAAGAATGCTTCAACAGCGGATGATTTTTGGGGCATATCCGGAAATTGTCACAACACCGAATGACGCCGAAGAGCTACTTAAATGGCTTGCAGGGAGTTATCTATATAAAGATATTCTATCATTAGGCGATATTAATAAACCGGTAGTATTAGAAAAAATTCTTAAAGCACTGGCATTGCAGGTTGGCAATGAGGTAAAGTATAATGAAATTGCCAAACTTGTCGGAGCAAACAGTCAGACAGTCGAGAAGTATATAGATTTATTGGAAAAATCATTTATCATATTTAAGTTGCCTGCATTGGCAGGAAATGTGAGGAATGAGATAAAAAAGGGGAAAAAGATATACTTTTATGATAACGGTATCCGCAATGCTGTCATTGGAAATTTCAAAAAGATTGATTCGAGAACAGATGTCGGTGCTCTTTTTGAAAATTATATGATCTCAGAGAGAGTAAAACTCTTGAACTATCAAAGAAAAAATGTTGAGAGTTATTTTTGGAGAACGATTCAAAAACAAGAGATTGATTATATCGAAGTCGATGATCAGAAGTTTTCAGCTTATGAATTTAAATGGAATCCAAAAAAACGAGGCAAAATATCAAAAACATTTCTTAAAAACTACAATGTTATTTTGGATACGGTGATTTCATCGGAAAATTACGAAGATTTTGTAATAAAATGAGTTTCTATAACTTATTTCTTGTCCAAAAACTCTCGAATTGAGCGCTGCAACGGTTCGCTCTCTTTTCGTAAATCACTAATATTAAATCGGGCAAACCCTTTTTCTTGAGAATAGACCTCTTCTCCATTGATATAGACGCATGAAACATCACGGCCATATGAATATGATAGGGAATATC
>JAGLDR010000185.1 GCA_023145475.1 bacterium | reverse complement strand
AAGAACTGCACGATCTGTGCGCGATGCTGTTAGAGATGTTATGGATGTTCCGTCCGAAATGTTGACCGCCAAAACGCAGAATAATATTGCGAGAAAGATGTATGGACTGATGTTGAAGCGAGAGGCGCACCTTTGTATTACAAAAGTTGCCAAAATCATGCAAATGAAACCACTTGCAGCAGGTGATTTGATACGCCGATTTGAAAAGCAGCTTTTACAGTCGAAAGATTTGCAGAAAATTGCTAATAATATTAAGGTAAAGCTGTATGGTCTATGAGAAGATACCTAAATGCATAGACCTGACCCCGTTCCGGTTGGTGCTCCCTCGCTTTGTTAAAGAGAGGGTTGGGGAGAGTTTTGTATAGAGTATGTCTTTCAAGATCAATGAATTCATTAAAAAATACTCACTTGGTAAACATATTACCACCCACCTGTGATATAGTGAATTAGTAGGCACAAAAGTGCCTGATTTTTACTGTTTTTTACAGGAGAGAGTGCAATGAAAAGTTTAATGAGAAAGTTTATCGACTTGACAAACGATGAAGAGAGAATGGACGCTTTTTTTGACAATCTTAACAAGGCAACCGACACCTTTTTTGAAATTGCTGAAACTGCCATCGATACGGTTTTTGATGGCATTCATGAAGCAAAACTTGAAAGCGATCTTGAGAAAATTGATGAGGCAACAGAGGCGTCACTGAAAGAAAGTGATACATACTTTGAGTTGTTGCAAGAAAAGATTGCCAATGGAGAGGCGTTGGATGGTGAAGATGTTGAAAATATAAAGAAAAAGGTGAGTGAGGCACTTGGTGGATTTGGTGGGATCTTTGAAGAGATGAAGTCTGATTTGGGTGGAGATGACGAAGAAGAGGATTCCTGATAAATTGATTTAATTCTTCTGTTTTGTTATATTAATTCCGTTGAGCTTTTGTGCCCGTATGTGAGGAGTTGTATATGAGTTTTCATAAAAGAATAATTGGATGAACGCGAGTATTTCAAGACCTTTAGTTTTTCTTGTACATGGCTTTAGAAGTGACCAGACATCACTCGTTGATATTTCTCGTTACTTAACCAAGTATAACTTTAATACACAAGTAGTTGATCTTCCCACTTCATTTCAATCACTGCAGGTTGCTGCACGAAAATTAGAAAAAAAGGTCTTGGCCCAACTGTCAAAAGATGGTGGAAAAATCAATTTTGTTGCGCACAGTGCAGGGGGCATTATTGTTAGACTGCTTTTGTTGATGAACAAAGAGATAGTAGAGCGCACAGAATCAGTTGTTTTTATTGCTACTCCCAACAATGGTGCTAAATTTGCGAGCGTTAGACATCTTTTCCCAAAATTTATTTCTGAGATTCATTTGCCGGTAAAAGGGCTGACAAAAAGTGCTATTAATGGTTTGCACTTAAAAAAACCGCCACATGTTTTTTATGGTGGTATTGCTGGTGTCAAGTCAATAGGTGTCGTTGATTATTTTTTTGGTGAAAGCAACGATGGTGTTGTTGAGACAAAATCAGTGCTTATCCCTGGAGAGATGTCCGATTTTATTGAACTAAGAATGACGCATTTTGAGATTCAACACTCAATCACGACAGCCAAATTAGTGTTACAGTTTTTGAAAAACCATCACTTTAATATTAGGAGAGAGCCAATGGATTATGGACGCAAATTTGAGACAATTGTAGAGAATGGATTTATTGACGATTTGTTAAACAATCTTTCTGCTCCTAACTGGTCGTGGGGTACAATGGCCGGGAAGGTTCATTGGAATAATCTTGGAGAATTTAATGGGTGGAAACTTCAGCAAAACAAACACTTGAGCAATATGCGCATTTTGAACAATGAGAATATACGAAAAGGGTGGGGGCGTGAAAAAACGGTAAAAGAGGCAATAGATTATATTTATAATCGTATAAAAATTGATGAAATGCCTCTAGAGACACCAGTTGAAGATCCCTATAACGAACTTAAGAAACTGAAAGACTTAAAAGATAACGGTATCTTAACCGAAGAAGAGTATCAGAAAAAAGCACAACCGTATAAAGATAAATTGTAGGTGTTTTTTATGAAGATATAAAAGAACTTCTACTTGGTAAACGGCTTTACAAATAATGAGAGATAAATGGTGAAGCATGTGGTGGAACGGGTGTATATTCCAATTGAAAAATACATAGGCATTCCAATTGAAAAGTGCAGAGCAATTTGCTAACAATCTCTGTCGGTATACTAACAGACAGAGGCGGACATTTGGAGATGATTACTATGAGAAGAAAGCAAAAGATTGTTCTAGAACATTTCAGAGATGGAGAAACAAAAAGTGAGATTGCTCGACGACTAGATTTAAATTGGAGGACAGTTGATAAATATGTTTCAGAATATCAACTGGCACTAGAGAAGGTTCAGGTAACGACATCAGAAAAGGAATTGCCGCTATTGATTAGTGCAGTAGTTGAGCGACCTCGCTATGATATCTCTACAAGAAAGAAGCGTAAAATAAATGCTGAGATTATCAAAGAAGTTACCGAGTGTCTTTCCGAGAATGAAAAAAAGAAAGAGCGGCGTCAACACAAGCAAGTCATGAAAAAGATTGATATTTATGAGTATTTGCAAGAGAAGGGGTTTGATATTGGTTACTCTACAGTTGCCTCACTGGTCAATGAGTTACAATCAAAAGGCAAGGAAGCTTTTATTCGTCAGAAGTATTTTCCTGGAGAGATTTGTGAATTTGATTGGGGAGAGGTGAAGATCAAAATAGAGGATAAGATGGAGAAATTTTATATTGCTGTTTTCACCTCAGCATATAGTAACTTTCGATTTTCAGTATTATTCTCAAGACAGGATACGCAGGCATTTCAGCAATCTCACGCTCTCTTTTTCAGTTTTATAGGAGGCAATTACCTTACGATGGTTTATGACAATATGAAAGTTGCGGTAAAACGGTTTGTCGGTCGATTTGAGAAAGAGGCGACAGATGGGTTGTTGAAGCTCTCAACATATTATACTTTTGACTTTCGATTTTGTAATATTGCCAAAGGAAATGAGAAGGGGCATGTTGAAAGAAGTGTTGAATATATTAGGAGAAAGACATTTTGCAGACATGATTCTTTTGACTCTCTTGAGGAAGCAAATGAACACTTGAAGCAAAAATGTATTGTTTTGAATACTCGTCCTCAAAAAGATAAGAATGGAGCAAGTGCAGAAGAGCTTTTTATCGCAGAAAGAGAAGTATTTCGTCC
>JAGLDR010000184.1 GCA_023145475.1 bacterium | reverse complement strand
TAAAACAATTATTTTCTTATTCATAACAACCTCCATCATTGCTCCCCTGTTGTGTTCCCAACAGGAGAGCTTTTTATTGTTTTGCCAAACTTATTTACAAAAATCATCTGTAAAAAGTTCGTACACAGGCATTGCGTTAGCCTCTTTTATTCCGTTTTCCTGATATTCTGGAATGGATTTTATAGCACTCTCTGATATCTGGATCAGTTAATATAGCATAGTTGTTAATATTTGATTGTGATCCCGTTAACAAATTATCAAATGAATAATATGCTATCAAATCCTTTCTCGCAGAGACGCATCCGTGCGTTTCAACCTAGATTAACTCTTTCAACGCCTTAATTGCCTTATCTAATTCGATTGTTTCTGGTGCACTTCCTTGAGCCATATCGGGGCGACCACCACCTTTTCCACCAAAGACTTTGAGAATATCTTTCAAGATATTTCCTGCATTAAACTGTTTCTTTGCCGTGCCATTGAGCGCAACTATCGCAAGACCTCGTCCTTTGTCACTTCCAAGAACCAGAAAGAGTCCATCTTTATTATGAGATTTCAATGAATCTAACACACTCATTGCTGTTGGACGATCTCCATCAGCATCAATAACAAAAAGCGGTATATCGTTTACAGTAGCAACTGGAGTAAAAGAGTCTGCTTGCGACGCAGCCAACTTCTGACGCAACAGCGTCAGCTCTCTTTTATTCTGTTTTTCACTCTCTTTTATCTTGGCAATTGCGGTAACAACCAAATCAGGCTCAACACCAGATTCAGCAGAAATATCAGCAAGCAACTGCTCTCTTTTTTGTACTAACCTCAGTGCACCCATACCGGTTACCGCCTCAATTCTGCGGACTCCTGCGGCAATCCCCTCCTCTTTCACGATTTTGAAAAAGCCGATTTGTCCGGTGAATTTAATATGCGTTCCGCCACACAGCTCCTTGCTACCACCCATAGTTACAACACGGACAACCTCACCATATTTCTCACCAAAAAGAGACATCGCGCCGTCTTCTTTTGCCTCATCAATTTTTTTAATTGCCGTACAAACATGGTAATTTTCTTGAATATGTTTGTTGACACACCGCTCAAGCTCAAGAATCTGTTCATCAGTCAATGCAGCGTAGTGGGTAAAATCAAATCGCATCTTTTCTGGTGACACCAACGAACCAGACTGATTTGCGTGGGGACCAACAACCTCATGAAGGCAGAGATGGAGAAGGTGCGTTGCACTGTGATTACAGCGAATATTATTTCTAATCTCTTCACACAACTTCTGTTTTACAAGAAAACCAGTTACCATATCAACATCAGCAACAATCTTTGCCGCTTGATAATCACCAAGTTTAATGCAATCAACAACATTAGCCACCGTTGCACCGTTTCTATCTAAAAACCCTCTATCTCCAACCTGTCCACCAGATTCAGCATAAAAAAGCATCGGACTCAAGACAACAAACGCCGTGTCACCCGCTGAGAGCGAATCAATCTTATCAAAATTGGAGTTAAACATCGCTACAATCGAGCCTTCAAGCTCAGTCTTATCATATCCTTCAAACTCTGGCTTAACAATGCCATCTTCCGTTAAAGCCATAGCGGCCTGCTGCTTA
>JAGLDR010000183.1 GCA_023145475.1 bacterium | reverse complement strand
CAAGAGATTTGCTCCAACTCGCCTTCCCACGATTTCTCTGCTTTTCCATCGCAACAGCGTACTCATCTTTATCGTACGAAAGATCTCGTTCTTGCAAAATTGAATCGGTCAAATCTGGTGGAAACCCAAAAGTGTCATACAACTTAAAGACAAGGTCGCCAGGAAGAATTTTTTTGTCACACGCAATAATATCTTCAATACCAGTATCAAGCAATTCCAAACCTTTTTCCAAAGTTTGACCAAATCGCTTCTCCTCTTCTAACGCAATATTAAGAATCAACTCTTTTTGCGTTTCAAGCGAAGGATACGCACCATTCATCAGTGCAATAACCTTTTCGCAAATGCGATAGAAAAAAGGCTCTTGAAAACCAATTTTGTGTCCGTGACGAATCGCTCTTCTCATAATACGGCGAAGTACATATCCTCTACCCTCATTTGAAGGGGTAATCGTATCGGCAATCAAAAAGGCTGTGGCACGAGCGTGATCTGCAATAACATTGAGGCTCGTATCAATAATATTTGAATTCTCCGGAAGAAACTGAGTAATGGTCTTTTTCAAATCGACAAAAACATCTATATCATAGTTTGACATCTTGCCATTCAGAATCGCGGTCACTCGTTCAAGTCCCATTCCTGTATCAATGCTTGGTTTTGGCAACGGTGTCATCGTGCCATCACTTGCACGGTTATACTGCATAAACACCAAATTCCATATCTCTACAAAGCGGCCACAATCCCAATCAGGTTGGCCATCAACAAATGGTGCTTCACAGATAAATCCCTCACCCAAATCATAGTGAACTTCACTGCACGGACCACATGGCCCTGTCTCGCCCATCGCCCAAAAGTTATCTTTTTCACCAAGTCTAAAAATCCGCTCTTCCGGCACGCCAATTTTATCACGCCAGATTGCCAACGCCTCATCATCCGTCTCAAAAACGGTTACATAGAGTCGTTCCTTAGGCAACTTATAAACTTCGGTGAGCAACTCCCACGCGAAGGCTATTGCCTCCTCTTTGAAATAGTCACCAAAAGAGAAGTTGCCAAGCATCTCAAAAAAAGTGTGATGACGAGCAGTAAAACCAACATTCTCAAGATCGTTGTGCTTTCCACCAGCGCGAACACACTTTTGTGCACTACACGCCCGGCTATACGACCGAGTCTCTTGCCCCATAAATATATTCTTAAACTGGTTCATTCCTGCATTCGTAAACAGAAGCGTTGCATCTTCCGCCGGCAAAATAGGGGAACTATCGACACGAGTATGCTTCTTATCATTGAAAAACTGTAAAAAGGTATCTCTCACTTTGTTAATTGACCAGCCGCTCATATGTATCTCCTTGGAAATTAGCATTTCGCTAGAATTATGTTACTCACTTGTACTGATATCTCAAGAATTTTTCAAAGAAGCAAAAAAAAGTGGAAAAGATTTTCTGACAACTTCGCCGTTTTTGATGACTACATCTCCATGCCCAGCAAGCGCAGCAACAGCACACGCCATCGCTATTCGGTGATCACCATGAGAAGAAAGAGTTGCACCTTGCACTTCTCCTCCGGTGATTGTCATGCTATTTTCAGCAAGAACGATGGAAATACCCATCTTTTCAAACTCAGTTTTCAGTGCAACAAGCCTGTCTGACTCCTTATATCGCAATCGTGAAACGCCAGTGATTGTAGAAACACCATCGCAATGTGCGGCCAAGGCAACAAGTGGCGGAACAAGATCCGGCGACTGCGACGCGTCAAACTGAAAAGGAAGAAGGTGCATTTTTCTTACTGAGATGGCTGTTTTATGCCATGAAACATCGGCCCCAACATCCTCTAAAACAGAGACAATTGCTCTATCAGCTTGCAAAGAACAAATATTTATTTCTCGAAGAGAGATTTCACCAGCAATTGCACCAGCAACAAGCAAATTCGCAGCAGAAGACCAATCGCGCTCAACAGAGATATAAGACGGGATAACTCTCTGATTTCCCTTGATAAAGAATGACTGCATCTCACTGGTTTCAATCACAATTCCAGCATTTTGAAGCATTTCAAGCGTCATCAAAACATAAGGCGTGCTTGAAAGATTTTTCACATAAATTGTTGAATCTCTCTTCGCAAACGGCAGAGCAATCAAGAGACCTGTTAACATCTGAGAGGTGATTGCACAATCAATTGTCACCTCACCGCCCTCTACTATCCCATTGATTTCTATTGAAGAATCCAGACTGTTTTGCATAACAGAAACGCCCAGTTGACCAAGAGCATCTGCAACCATCTCCATTGGACGATTCTTCAAAGAGTCTGATAATTTTATCACCGTCTTCTGTCGGCGCAAAGCGACAATTGGCGCCATCATCCGAGCAACTAAAGCACTCTCTCCACACGGAATTTCCTCTTCCCCACCATCTAGTTTCGCAATAAAGTGGTGCATCGCCCTGACATCGTCACAACTGTCCTCGCTGAGAGAGCCTAGCCGGTTTCCTGTCAAAAACTCAATCGCCATCGCGCGGATGTGCATACTTTTTGAAAGAGGTATTTCCGGAGAGCCAGATATGGTATGTGGAGAAACGGTTATGTTCATTGTCTTCTCGCTGAACGGTTCATCTCTTATGGTACTGAGGAGCAAATCAATAGCAATTTATGAGGATAGTGTCATTCCGATGCATTATTTGTGCGTCGGTTTGATACTTCCGTTCAACGAAGTGAGATAAGTCTTCCGCTCTTGACAACCATACTTTTATACATATAATTATATGTGTCTTTATATGTATGGAGGATACAATGTCACGAGTAAAAGCAACATTCACTCTTGATGAGCATGTGGTAAACGAACTCGCTGAGTTTTCAAAAGGGCTATCGAAAAAGAAGAGTCACATCATTGAAACAGCTCTGAGCATCTATTTTGACATGATGGATGTAAAGCTTGCTGAGAAGATTTCAGATGCTGTCGATTCTGGCGATGAAGAGCTGATACCCGCTGAAGATGCGTGGAAAGAGCTTGGACTTGATTGATGAGCCAAGAATATCGCATTGTTTTCACAAAAACGGCACTGAAAATGCTCCTGAAAGTGGATTATCCCATACAAAAACT
>JAGLDR010000182.1 GCA_023145475.1 bacterium | reverse complement strand
ACCGTTTTGTAACTACGCCGTCCACCTTTTTACCTATTCTTCTGTTTTACCGAGCTGATTTCAAAACTATTGTCTCAGAAAAAGAGTAAATATCCCAATTGTCATTATCCGGCTTGACCGGATAATCCATAGTCTCACGACACCATCAACCCGAGCTAATCATCTAAAATAACTGAGAAAATACTTGATTTTACTGAATGAATGCGGTATCCTTAAGTCGCTAAAAACATTGAGGAATACCGCAATGAAAGTATCGACATTTTCAGGATTTACGCAAGAAAAAATTGAATTTATTTTAAACGGCAGAGAATTGAGTGATCGAGGGAAGGAGTTGTCACTCTTTTTCGAAATGTTATCACTCACTCAGTTTATCTCATTTCCAGCCTCTACAGGCCGTCCAAGAAGCAGTCGTCTGAGTATGTTAAAAGCTTTTATCGTAAAATCGGCAATGAATATTACAGAGAACAAACAACTTCGTGAAGTGTTATCAGGCAACAGTGAACTTCACAGAATTTGTGGCTGGACTGAATCAACAGAGATTCCTTCATTGCCAACATTTTCAAGAGTTTTCAGGGAGTTTGCTGAAATGAAAACAGCGGCTACAATACACAAAACGCTGATAGAAACAGCGTTAGGAGAGAGTTTGATTGGACATATTTCTCGTGATGCATCATCAATCACAGCACGGGAAAAACCTCTAAAAAAGAAGAATAAAATAAAAAAGAAACCGGGGAAAAGAGGAAGGCCTCCTAAAGGAACTCCGCCTAAAAAGAAGGAAATAAGAAGAGTTGAAAAACAGATACATTGGAATCTTGATGAGATGATAAAAGACATACCGACGGCATGTAATTATGGACACAAAATAGGCAGTGATGGCAATCCGCTGCATTGGAGAGGATATAAACTACATGCAGACTGGAGTGACGAGGGTCTTCCAATCAGTTATCTTGTGACATCTGCATCTTTACATGATTCTCAAGTATCGATACCACTGACCGTGATGAGCTCAAAAAGAGCGACTTATTTGTACGAATTAATGGATGCAGGATATGATGTGCCTGAAATTGAAAAGATAAGCAAAAAATACGATCATATCCCCATCATAAAACCGAACAAAAGAAGAAGTAAAACTCCAAGAGAGTTAAATCCTGTACAAAAGAGGCGCTACCGCGAGAGAGTTACCGCAGAAAGAGGGTTTGCAGCGTTAAAGGATGATTTTAGAATTGATAAAAGTCGCTTTCGAGGACAGGAGAAAATTGCGAGCCATATCGGGTTTAGTATGATTGTTTTAACCTTGCGGAAATTACTGCAATATGCAGAAAAGTTCCCTTTTGTGAAGGAGAAATTAGAGGATGTTGCCTAAAAAAAACCTAGATTCCCGTTTTCACGGGAATGACATGATGCAATCAACTGAGATTTATCAGAAAACATGGTTAAAAAGAGCCAGAGATCCCAACTGAGGAAACTGTTTGGAAGTTGACTTTTACTGATATTGTCAAATAGAAGTTTTTAAAACATCAATTCCTGCGTTTTGAAATTAGCTCGTCATTATAAGAAATTCTTCCTCGGAAAAAATCAATCAGCAGTGGCCAGAAGTTTTGATATGGTGACTCATTTCCATACACTCCTATATAAACTTCACCTTCACCACTACACGAATTGCCTTCAGTAACCTTACAACTGTAACTATTTCTCGTTGGTTGAGAACCAATCTGCATATAGAGTTCTGCATCACCAATAACAGCGCCAAGTGATGCCGTTACACTACCTTCAAAAGACCCGTAATGAGTAAATTCACCTTCATAAACACTACCTGATTCAAGCAAAACTGTTTCAGCTGCAAAAAGACTCATAAAAAGAAGAGAAAATGCAATGAAAACGCCTAGTTTGGCACGGTTATTGCGGGGGGGGCAAAAGAGAAAAAACGGACAAAAAGACTCATGGTTGACTCCTTAAAATATCGGGAGGTATCAGGTCGCCACACAAATAGTGTAGAGGCCTGACACCATCCCTGAAAACAAAACATATTATAAAAAACAAACTTCACGATTTGATAGCAAATGTTTCAAAAGATGTCAAGAGAAAAATTAAATTTATCGGAGCAAAGTAAATTACATAGAAAGTCTAAAAAATTATCGAACTGGACAAATTCCATTCTCACATTCGTCAGTTGCAAGCTCAAATTCGATTGCTTCAGTCTCATATTTTGCAATAAGACTTGGTACCATTGGCTTCATTTTTGCCACTCTTTCAAGGTACTCTTCTTCACTGATTTTCTCATATGGTGCTTGTTGATAGAAGTTGTCATCAAGCGAAAGGAAGCTGATAGCAACAACAGAATCCCAATTGTCCCAGAGCCACTGTTCAACATCTTCCCACTCATGCTCACGAACATGGACAGTGATTGAAGCGTTGTGGTCAACATAACTTTCCATAAACATTTTATAGAGTTCCATCTGTTCAATGGCGGTAACATCATATTTTGTGCGACCTGCAGGAGCTTTCACCGGAAACTCAATAACCAAATTGTTGTTGTTTGTAACATCGGCTTCAACAGGATATCCTAAATCGCCACATACTTTGGCAAGAACATCTGTTTTTGAGATTCTGACGCGACGAACATAGAAGGGGGAGTGGTTAAAATGGAGTCCACTACTAACAGTTGGGAGTTGAGAAAGTGAGCCTTCAGGTTTTAGTGTTGTTACCAGTTTTGGAGGATTTGTCCCTTTTTCAGCGGCATATTTCTCAGCAACTATATGTGTGTGCTCTCTTGTCGCTCTTAAAAGCTCAGCTTGATCTTCAAAAGACATATTGGTAGCATTAACCATATCCTGCCATCCGGTGATACTCACGCCAAGCAGTCTGTCTCGTTGCTGCACATTATCCCAACCAGAAAGTTCAAGACTAACCGCACTCATACGATATCCAGAACGAACGCTCAATTCAAAAGCTCTTAACCATTTTGCACGATCAAATGTGACAACGGCAGGGTCGTTTTTCTTTTTTCCTTTCTTGGTAACTACAAAGGCCATCGCATTGTTAGTGGTAAGATTACACAAACCTTTATCGGCAAGCAGAATCTCAGCGCAGGGGTTAACTCCCTCAAAATCCTCGCGTCTTTTGCGAGCCGCCTCTGCATTTATAAAGCCTGGTTCGCCAGAGTAACGAAGCTGTTTCATATGCCATGTCAACTTTTCGCGAGTTGGTTTTGCTTCATAGAAGATAGAGTTGTTAGACATCTGTCTGTGAGCAACCTCTTTATTTTGAACCCATTTACCATCGGCATCTTGAAAGTAAAGGTCATTTTTTGCTTTGATAGCTCTGCCATCGGAAGCATCAATAAGTCCAAGCTCAGCGGTACGACGCACACCGCCAACAACAACGCATTCGCCCATAATATTCATAATATCAATAACATCAATTGGACGCATTTTTACTTGACTATTCAAGTCGCGAGCGCCAGCACTTTTGATGATTTTATCAATCTTTTTAAGCATATCTTGTACAGCCGTGTGACCACTTGCCGTTCCACCAAATGTGCGCAATTTCTCGCCTCTTTTGCGAACAGAATTATAATCTAAAACAACAGTGCGAACATGACGGTAGTGATGTGCATAGGTAAGCTCAAGAAAGAAGCGAAGAGCCATCGACCATCCCTCTTTTGAGTCGCCAACTTTTATGCGCACCATCAAGCCACTTTCATTAAAGGAGAGTGAGGTTGTTTCATGGCGTTTATCTTCTGGCTCAGAGGTATATTGTTCGTGAATAACTTCGATATTTGTTCGTACTCGTGGTAACTTAGCAACATCTCGTTTAAGAGCGCGAAATCCAACACCAGAGCCAACCATCAAAAGATAAAAGGCCTCCGTAAATGACTCCATATCATCAATAACCGTAAATGCACAGTTGTAATTTCCTGTAGGAAATTTTCGTGCAACATCGGTGCCACCAACCCAAAAAGTTCGACCAGAGAGAAATTGGCGAAGATTGAAGATGTTATCATACAAATCTTCTGCCTCTTTACGATTAACACCAGGAAGAAGACCACAGTTATATTCAACAGCTCTTGCAACAGTTTCCCACCACTCTTCTCTTCGTCCTGCTTTATCTAAAAAACGAGAGTATGTTCGGTAGTATACAAAACTTCCGAGTGCTCCCATTGGACTTGGAGAATGTTTGTATTTTGCAAGAAAATCCTTCGTAATCAAATTTCTTACTTCAGCAACATCGCCATCTTTCATCAAGTTTCTTTGATGTGTCCGTCGTCCACGATAGAGAATATACTCTTTTGCAACATCTTTTCTATCGCTATCCATTAGCGTATGCTCAACAATATCCTGTACTTTTTCAACGGTAATTGTCTCATCATAGTGTTTGAAAATATAAGCTTTTACCTTTTTTCCCACATTCTTAGCCAGCTCATGGCTTGGACCATTAATAGATTTTGTTGATGCAAGATAGATAGCATTTACTATCCGTTCAACATCAAAATCAATTGCACTACCACCTCTTTTCAGAACCTTAATCATCGTCGCGAACCTCCCTGTTGACTGCAACATCTTGCGTTATCGTTAAACTGCCACACAATATATGGTATGAGGAAATGGATGTCAAGAGATTTTTCTGAAAAAAAACAACTGCTGAATTTCATATGGATTTGTGAGAGAAAATTTGATATCCAAAGTTATAATCAGTACAATCATGGCGATAGTTTTAGCTTATGGAGGTTTTTCTATGTGGAAGTCAGTGGTCTTACTTTTCTTTGTTGCGCTTTTTTTAGGGTGTGGTGACAAAACGGATGACCCGTACTCTGTTGAAAAAGGTTCTCTTAACCAGCCGTGCCGAGATGATGGAAGCTGTAATGAAGGTCTTCATTGTCAAAATAACATCTGTCTTAAAGATGAGGTGCCTGATGAGGATAATGAAGTTGTTGAATTAACTCCGGATGAAGATGAAACTGTCGATGAGATTATTGATAATATCATTGAAGACAGTGATTTAACAGATGAGGATATCATACCACTTCCACCTGGCTTTGTCTCACTCTGGAAGACAGATAATCCTCCTCAAACAGGCACAAATAGTGACGATAATCAAATTGCTCTTCCTCTTGTTGAAAATGGTGTGTACGATTTTATTGTTCAGTGGGGAGACGAATCACAAGACACAATTACCTCGTGGAATAGTCCAAAAAGATTGCATACCTACAGTGAGCCTGGAGAGTATCAAATAGTAATAACAGGTACCGTAAAAGGGTGGTCATTCAACAATGAAGGTGACAAAGATAAGATTGAAGAGATTCAGCAGTGGGGTCCATTCTCATTTGGGAACACTAGTGGCCATTTTTATGGCTGTTTTCATCTTATCATATCCGCTCTTGATATCCCCGATTTGAGTGATACAACCACGCTAGAGAATAGTTTTAGAGAGAATCAATCTCTGAAGATGGTTCCCTCAATGAATGGATGGAACACATCAACTATTACTACAATGTCCCACCTGTTTTTTAAATCACCTCCCTTTAATCAGGATATATCCTCTTGGGATGTTTCTAATGTCACTGATATGAGCTATCTCTTTGTAGGAAACTCACAATTCAACCAAAATATATCTAATTGGAACACGACAAAAGTGACAAACATGAGTCATCTTTTTGAAGGTGCATCTCAGTTTAATCAAGATATTTCTGATTGGGATGTTTCTAATGTCACGGATATGAGTTATCTTTTTTCACGCGCTACTTCATTTAATCAAGATCTTTCAAAATGGAATACTTCAAAAGTTACTGATATGAGTTATCTTTTCGCTGACACGGGGAAGTTTAATCAAAACATCTCGACATGGAACATTTCTGAAGTCACCACTATATCTCATATTTTTCACCAAGCGATTCTGTTTAATCAAGATATATCAAAATGGGATACTTCAAAAGTAACTGATATGAGCTATGCCTTTTCATATGCAGTGTTTAATCAAGATATATCAAAGTGGAATGTTGGCAATGTAACTGATATGGCACATCTCTTTGCATACAACAAAGTTTTCAACCACGACATCGGCAGCTGGGATGTGAGTCAAGTAATAAAGATGACATCTCTCTTTACAGGGGACGCTGCTTTTAATCAGGACATTTCTGCGTGGGATGTTGCAAAAGTGGAAGATATGAATGAACTGTTTGCTGATGCCATTCTTTTTGACCAAGATTTATCTGCATGGAATCCAATTAGTGTGACAACGATGTGGGGTATCTTTTATGGTATGGCACTCTCTACAGCCAACTATGACGCACTTCTCATCAGTTGGGAAGGCAAGGCGATACAAGATCGAGTTAACTTTGGAGGAGGCAACTGCAAATACAGTGCTGGGGCGGCGGCTGAAGCTCGCGCTCGCTTAGTTAATGATCATCACTGGTATATGATTGATGGTGGAGAAGAATAGATTATTAACTGTTAAAAAAAATCACTAAAATCTAACGATTCATCAAAAGGTTCTCTGATTTCACCAATATCAATGATTCTATTTGGGATATTGTGCTTCTCTAGATATTCAGCGATAATATTTCTTGTGTCATCTGCAATTTTAGGCAACGCATCTGAGAATCGGTTATAGACAATTCCTGCGATAGGAATATTCCGAGAAATAAGAGCTTCAAGGGTAAGAAGGGTATGATTTATGCTTCCTAAGCGGGAGGAAGTGACAACAATTGTGGGATATTGCATCTCTTTAAGATAATCGATTAGCAAAAGCTCTCTAGTGAGTGGGACAAAAAGGCCACCGACACCTTCAAGAAGAACGGTATCAAACTTTCTATTCAATCGTTCAGTTGCAGCAGTCAGAATTGCAGAGTCAAATAATCCGCCAGCAAGTTCAGCAGCAAGGTGAGGTGAAGACGGAACAGGAAAAACAAAGGGGCAGGTGTCACCACTTTTATCGTCATCAAAAAGAGAAACACCCATAATTCTACGGTGTTCTATGATATCTTCTGCAACTCCAACACAACCAGTTTGAGCCATCTTTTGTGTGATAACATTGACACCATTTTGTAAAAGAGTGCGAGCAATAAGCCCTGTAACGACTGTTTTTCCAATATCTGTATCAATTCCTACAACTGCATAAACGCTCACGATTATCCTCTTTCTGCTGTCTCTAAAAATGCCTCTATTCTTGTCCGAATTCGTCCATCAAGCTCTGATTGTGGTTTATCGCCCTCAAGAGTGAGGAGCGGAACTCCTGGCATCTCTTCTGCCATAATTTTTCTGAGCAAAATATCTTCAATATGACGATGGCAAAATGATTGAACATAGTGAATAACTGCTGTGATATTACGCTTCTTCATTTCAACAATTGCTTTTCTGAACCGATATTCAGCAGAGTAGGGATAGCTGTAGTTGCAGTATTGTTCCGCGATGTCAGCAGTAGATTCCACCATTGCAAATTGTCTTTGAATTTCATTAAATATTACGCGACCATTATGTTTTTCTATAAAATCATAAATATCAAAAATCGGAGGAACGCCGAGATATCCAATTCTCACTTTTTGTTCAAAAGGCTTACGATTTTCCGCCTGAGACAAAAAGAGTTTAAGTTCTTGATGGAAGAGCTTATAATCACCATTAAAATCAGATGCAGAGACAAGCCACAAGTGGTTTTCTTGACCAGTTATCACATTGTTTTCATAGCTCATTTCATCCAATCTTCGCAAATCTTCTCTCACTGCTTTCAGTTCCTTCCATACGGTAACTGTATCAGCAAGTGTGGTGCCGAGACTCTGTGCAAATCGCTCAATTTCTGCTCTCATTTTCATTAAAGATTGAGATGGATGAAAAGAGAAGAGGTGAGATGGAATATTGAATTTTGACGAGACAATTTGTGCAAGAACACCAGCATTACTGCAATCACCCTCTGTAACAGCAACAAAAAGAGTAATATCTTTATAATCAAGCAGTGGTGGATCTTGAGCAACAGTCGAATAGAGACCCTTTATCCACGCACAAGAACTGCGAGGAAAACCATCAATCTCAGCAAATTCAACCAACGATTTAGAGTTGTTTGAAGAGACAAAAATATTATTCATATCAACAGGTTGCAATTTTGCTGCAATCACTACTTCAACAGGGATTGTGGTTGTGAAAACGACTTTTTTCATAGGTTAAAGAAGCGGTTAGTATTTGCTGTAATGATTTCTGTTAAAGTTTTAACATCACACTGTCGCTCCTCAGCAGCCTTTATATAAAGATGGGGAATCAGAGCAGGAGTATTTATTTTTCCTCGAAACGGAGCAGGGGCAAGATAGGGAGAATCGGTTTCAAGAAGAAGTTTATCCTCTGGAATCATACGAAGGATTTCTCGAATATCATCTCCCTTTTTAAAAGTCGCAATTCCTGAAATAGAGATATACCATCCATGTGAGATAATTGCTTCAGCCGTTTTTAAATCACCAGTATAGCAGTGAAAAAGGACCCTTTTGTTACGCATACCTTGATTTAGCAAGATATCAATAGCCTCGCTTTCAGCACTTCGAGCATGAATAATCAATGGTTTTTCTAGTTCGATAGAAATTTCAATCATTTTTCGAAAGACTTTTCGCTGGATTTCTCGCGGTGAAAAGTCATAGTGAAAATCAAGACCAGATTCACCAACTGCAATAATCTTATCTGCATTATCATAAAGCCATTGAATATTCTCGCCCTCTGCTTCAGCCTCGTGAGGATGAATACCAGCGCTGCAAAGAAGTTCAATTCCCGCATGAGAAAAGAGCTCAATTTGACTGTGAGAGAAGAGAAGTTCGTCACTATGTCCTGAGATAGAAATAATGCGTTTTACTTCTGCCTCTGTTAACTTCTCAATTAAAGATTCCGCTGTTAATTCTGAATCTTCATCTTGAAGAAGCATTGCAATGTGCGCGTGAGTGTCGGTGAAAAAGTTTTTCATAAAAAACCTCTATTTAGGAAGATGGTTTGTCACTTTTCTTCTGATTTCCTTGCGAAGAGCGAGAAGGCTGAGATTCATTTCTGCGATTGTCTGATGGTGTAAACTTGCGTTTTCTTTTATATTTATCCTTCCGGTCGCTCTCGTTTTCACTGCTGTTTTTTGGATTTTTATTGTGTGGCTTATTTCTGTTATCATCTTTTGTTTTTGTACGATTTGATTGTTGGTTATTTCTATTTTGTGGGCGTTTCTTCCGGCGAGGTTTATTGCGATCATCTTGCTTGTTTTCTGGACGATCATTCAATTCTACTGGAATTATTGGCACCGAAATATCATTCAAATCAATGGCAAGATTATCTTCACCTGGCAAGAGTTTGTAGGTGCCATCATCCTGCTTTTCGAGGCGGGAAAGAGGAATGGTCATCTCTTCATATTTATAACTGTTATCTTTGAGTTTCTGACGAAACTTAAGGTGAATTGTTTTAGGAATTACACTAACTTTCGTGATAATACCCTCTCGCTTTTCGGCAGGATCATAGACACGCGTATCCTCCTGCGGAAACTCTTTTTTCAGCTCAATATAGGTATCGTTTTCATAACTCAAGCAGCAAAAAAGTCTCCCACAAATCCCTGATAATTTTGATGGATTAAGACTCAGACCTTGATCTTTTGCCATTTTGATACTAACAGGGTGAAAAGAGTGCATAAAGCGGGAGCAACAGAGTGGCATTCCACATGGTCCAAGACCACCCATCATCTTTGTCGTATCTCTGACACCAATCTGTCGCATCTCAATTCTTCTATGCAAAATACTGGCAAGTTGGCGAATAAACTCTCGAAAATCGACACGACCCTGTGCGGTAAAATAGACAATGCACTTTGAATCATCAACAGTATATTTTACTCGAATAATTTTCATATGCAGGCCAAGATGACCATTTATCTCTTTTGCATGTTCACGAGCCTCTTCAGCACGGGCAAGGAGAGTTTCTCGTTTTTTCAAATCAGCATCAGTAGCTTTGCGAATAAAACCATTCTTTATAAAATCAATCTTCTTTACTTTCTTGTATATATGCTCGGTTTTATTGAGAACTTTTCCAAGTTCAACGCCTCGTTCACTATAGGCAACAACAAAATCATTGGTCTCAATTCCTGCGTTTGCTTGCTTGTCAGCAGAGAGAAAATACCAGAAAATCTTGCCAGCTCTCTGGAATTGGAGGGGCATAACATCCTCAATTGCCGGATGTTGATCTTCAAAATGGAAATACATTGCAGGAGAGTTACCTAAAGATGCTAAGGGTGAGCCTGCTTTTTTCCCTCGTTGATCAATCTCCTCATCCTTAAAACCGTCATCATTACGAAGCATTGACTCTAGCTCACGCACCTCTTCACGCGTTAAATCTTTAGCATGTTTTCTCACATCATTATCGTTAACTTTGCGAGGTGGTCTATTGTCATAACGGTTGTTTTGTGGTTTATTATTATCTGACATTCTACTATCTCCGTCCTTTTAGTTCTCTGCCAATTAGTGAGGCAGCAGTAAAAATCATAGCGTTACTACTTATAAGTTGCGGCTGTTGCAACAAATCAATAATACCCATCGAAGCGCGATTATAGCGAAAAGCTATCTTTTGAGCAAACATTAATAGAATAAGTTTTAGCAACTGGTTTGAAAATTGACTTATTTCACTTTTTTCAAGAGTTGATGGAGGAGGGGTCGCAGCAAGTGTTTTATGCAGTGATGAAGCAATGAGATGATAGGGTGCAAGTGGTGACGACTGAGGAAGTATAGAGCTAGATAACTTATCAATTCTATTAGTAATATTGTCAATCTGAGATTCAGTAAGTTGAGAAAGAACTGTCTGTCCAAGTCGAGATGAAAAGAGAAGTGGAAGAGCATGGTTTTCAGGAGTAGAAGCAGGAATATATATATGAATAGTACGAGAAAGAATCGTGTGCAAAACAGAGCGCTTTTTCGGAGAATAGAGAATAAAATAGGTGTCGTTTGATGGTTCCTCTAGCGATTTCAAGATTTGATTCTGAGCAGATATGGTCAAAGTGTCAGCAAACTTGATATAGATAATGCGAGCTTTTGCTTCAAAAGGTGTCGCTGGTACTAAGAATGGAAGTATCTGTTTCACCTGATCAATTTTGATTGAGCCAAATTGCGAACTTATCTGTGGTTTCTGTTTTGAGGTTGCGGAACCAATTGTTGGAGATATATATAAAAAATCGGGATGACCAGCAGAGAGAAGGAGTTCAGATGCTCGCGCTCTTTTTTTAGGTGGCAATTGCATAACAGTTGAGGCAATATCAACTACAAGTGAATCAACCTCTGATATGGTTGCTGTACCGTGCAAAAGCAACGCGTGGGGCAACTTACCATCCACGGCGATTGTTTGGAGCTGTGAGCGTATATCTGTGCTGGCCGACATATTATACCTTTAGTTTACATAATATATGTTATGCGAAGTTACGTAAGATTCCCTTTTCGTGAATATCGCATGACACCGCATTATTATTAAATTATTAGAGTTCCCTGTTTGAAATTGCTGGCTCATTGTGGATTCTTTTTTTTATAAGAATAGAGTGTAACGACCTTCTCTTTTCCGGCTCGCTTTCTCTCTCTCCTATAGAGAGAGTCCAACGACGATGAAAAGATTGTTATATGCGAACCTAAGCTTAATCTTTCAAAAAGATCTCTATCGCCTATCTCAATGGTAAGATATTTATCAAAATCTTTTTTACGCCCTTTTATATAAAAATCTTTAGAAAACTTTTGCAACAGTTTCTTATCACGAAAAAATGCCGTGATAGAAACGCCAAGCGATTCAGCAATAAAAGTTATATCAGCAAACTCTTTGAATGCAGTCTTACTCTTCTTTGCATTTGGCGCCCAGAGAAGATATTGTGAAGCAGACTCTTGCAATATGCCCAAATCGACGGATTCGTGGTGATCATCAACCGTTTTGCTCTCTCCACCACTCTTTGCTTTTCTCGCTGCCGACTTTTTGGCTCGATGCTGTTCTATTTGCGCTGCGGCAAATGTGTCAAAATCATTCAAAAAGCGAGTTTGTGCATATCCTGCACTTTTCAGTGCGGCATTATTAAACAACTCTGGAACATCTTCTGAAAGCAGAAAAGCTCCTGTTTTCATTGGGAAAGACTTTTTGTAGAGAAAAAATCCGGCAAAACTTCTTGGCCCAATTTTATAGTTTGCTCCAGAACAGATTGTAAGTCCCTTTACAATGTTTGAATAGCCAATCGCTACCGATAGTGAGGGATTGAGGTTGTGCACCCTTTTGCAAAGCTGCATAAATGAGAGAGCCCCTAACTCCTCTTTCTCAACCTGCACACTCCCTTTTTGTACTCTCATTGTCTGAAATAACCAATCTTCATCATTACGCGAGAGGAGATAAACCACTCCATTTGCATTAAATGAGCTGTTTTCAATCCACTGTTTAATTTGATTGTAGAGAGATGGCTCGTCGTCTAATTTTTGTGTAGATGAAATATCTGAAATGAAAAGTGTTGAAAATGGAATCAGTCTTTTTGCCTTCATATCTTCACATCTTTTATCTTTAGCAAGTCTGCTATTTTATTAACAATTCCATTAACAAATGATGCTGATTCTTTACTTCCAAACTTCTTTGCAATATCGATTGCTTCATTGATTGTTGCTTTGAATGGCACACCGTTATCGTTGTCTAAAAACTCTGCAACAGCAATTCTGAGTATATTCCTTTCGATTATAGCAATCCTATCAATTCGCCAATTGATAGCAGCCTTCTCTATCAATTTCTCAATATCTTCTCGCTTGTTTCTGACTTGGTAGAGAAGATAGTTTGAGAAATCGGTCTCCTCATCTTCCATATCAGTAACAAGATTAAAATAGCTATAGTAATCTTTTATACATTCATCAAAATCCCAATCCCAATCAGCGGCATATTCAAGTGCATAAAGTATCTGAATAGCCTTCTCTCTACTGCGTCTTCGCAATCCCATCAGTTCACTCCATATTACAAAACATTAGCCATTTCAATTGCAGCAAGAGCAGCATCAAAACCTTTATTTCCCGCCTTCGTCCCTGCCCGTTCAATAGCCTGTTCTATGGTGTCAGCGGTAATCAAACCATAGCTGATATAGAGACCAGAATCTAAAGAGACTTGAGCAATTCCTTTTGTCGTTTCTGCGGCTATAAAATCAAAGTGTGGTGTCGCACCACGAATGATGGTGCCTAGACAAATAAGGGCGTTATATGTTCGATTTCCCTCGATAACTTTTTTCGCTGCAAAAGGAAGCTCATAAGCTCCTGGTACACGCACAATTTCAACCTCAGCAGCTTGATGGCGTTCTAAACAATCTAGAGCCCCTTTCAGCAAAGAGTCGCTTAAAAAACTGTTGAAACGACTAACAACAATGGCAAACTTCATCCCTTTTGCATTCAGCTGTCCTGTTCTTTCAGTTGTCTTCATGATTGCTTCCTCCTTCGGAATTTTTTGTATCGGTAAAAATGGTGTGACCCATCTTTTTTTGCTTTGTTCTAAGATACTCTATATTATGCTTTCCAACACCTACAACATTTGGAATCTGTTCAACGACAGTAAGACCATATCCCTTTAGACTTTTCAACTTTTTGGGGTTATTGGTAATCAATTTTATGTGTGAGACACCAAGATCAACCAACATTTGTGCGCCGATACCGTAATCTCTCATATCAGCACCAAATCCAAGGGCAATATTTGCCTCGACAGTATCCATTCCACCATCTTGAAGATGATATGCTTGAATCTTGTGTCCAAGCCCGATTCCCCTTCCCTCTTGCCTGAGATAAAGAAGGATACCTCGTCCCTCTTTCTCAATCATCTTCAGTGCATTCTCAAGCTGAAATCCACAGTCACACCGCAGAGAACCAAGAGCATCTCCAGTCAGACATTCAGAGTGAACACGCACCAAAATTGAATCATCTCCAGACACATCACCTTTCACAAGAGCAACATGCTCTAATCCGTCTAATTTACTGCGATATACACGCACCTGAAAATCACCGCCATGCCGTGTTGGCAGATCGGCAAAATCGCTGGCAACCTCAACTAACGACTCAGTCATCAGACGATACGCAATCAAATCGGCGATAGAGATGATGGGAGTGTCATGTTTTTTATCAAATTCCATTAACTCAGCCATTCGTGACATTGTACCATCATCATTCATAATTTCACAAATGACGGCTGCCGCACGCTGTCCTGCTATTTTTGCCAAATCAACTGAGCCTTCTGTCTGTCCTGTTCTCATCAAAACACCACCATCTTTTGCACGGAGAGGAAAGATATGTCCTGGTCGCGCTAAATCATCTGGTGTGGCATCTATTTTTGCTGCAGTCAGAATTGTTGTTGCTCTATCTGCTGCAGAAATACCTGTTGTAACCCCTTTTTTCGCCTCAATCGAAACAGTGAATGCTGTCCCAAAGTGGCTTGTATTATCCTCAACCATTGGAGGCAAAGAGAGCTGATCTGCAATTTTATTTTCAAGTGAAAGGCAGATGAGTCCACGCCCATACTTTGCCATAAAATTGATGTTTTCTGGTGTTGCCATCTCTGCAGCTATCACCAAATCTCCCTCATTCTCTCTATCTTCATCATCAACCATGATAACTGGTTTCCCAGCTTGCATATATTTGACGGCTCGCTTTACCTTATCAACAATTGCTCTGTTGTGGGCGGAAGCTGTAGTAAGTATATCCATTGCAATAGGCTCCTTAATTGTGTTGTGCTTTCAAAAAGTCAGCTAAATTTTTTACACTACTCTCTTGTGATACAAAGGAGATTGTCTCATTTCTCTCTGGACCTGTCGAGATGATTGAGATAGGAACTCCGAGTGATTTTTGTATGAAAAGAAGATATTTCTGTGCATTTTCAGGAAGCTGATTCCACTCTGTAATCCCTCGTATATCCTCGCTCCAGCCAGCCAGTGTTGTATAGATAGGAATCACCTTTTCTAGTTCAGAAACATCCGATGGGAACTTGTCTGTTTCACTCTCATCGAGCGTATAGGCAGTCGCAACTTTAATGCTCTCAAAACCAGAGAGTACATCGAGTTTTGTAATTGCCAGCGATGTATAATTATTCAGTGATATTACATATTTAAGAGCAACAAGATCAAGCCAACCACAATCTCTTGCCCGCCCAGTTGTTGTCCCTATTTCGTGACCATTTTTCTGTAGTCGTTTACCATCTTCACCGGTATCAACTGTTGGAAATGGTCCATTCCCAACTCGTGTTGTGTACGCTTTTACAAGTGCTATATTTTCAATAACAGGTGCGTGGCCAATGCCACTTCCAACGGAAGCATAGGCAGCAACAGTGTTTGAAGAGGTAACAAATGGATAGGTACCGTGATCGATGTCAAGCAACGCTCCTTGAGCACCTTCCATTAAGACAATCTCTTTTTGTGCAATTGCCTCTGCATCAAATGATGCGTCGGCAACGAGAGAGAGCAAGCCATCGGCATAGCGCATATATTCGTCAAAAATATCTTGTGCATTCAACTCAGGAAGATTGTAGAGGTGTTTGAAAAGAGTATTTTTCTCTTGCAAGACAATCTTAATCTTGTTAAGAAAAATATCTTTATGTCGCAAATCACCAACTCTCAGACCTGTTCGAGCTGATTTATCCTCGTATGCAGGACCAATCCCCTTACCTGTTGTTCCAATTTTCCCTTTGCCTGCATTTTTCTCTCTGCTCATATCTAAAAGTTTATGCCACGGCATAATCAGATGTGCTTTTGGAGAGATAACAAGATTGTTACTGTCAACTATGATTCCCTTCTGCTTCAGCGCATCAATCTCTGTAATCAACTGCACAGGATCAAGCACAACGCCGTTTCCTATGAAGCAGGTTACACCATCACGCAACACTCCGCTTGGAATGGCATGCAAATCATATATTTTATCACCAATAACAATTGTATGCCCTGCGTTATTCCCGCCTTGGAAGCGGACAACAAGAGAGGCAGACTCAGTTAACAAATCAACAATTTTTCCTTTGCCTTCATCACCCCATTGGGCACCAGAAACCAGCATCAAAGGCATACCGCACTCCTTTTTAAAAGGTTATTCCTCAAACCGTTTATACTATATAAACTATTAGAGCATAGTAAATAAAAAAAGGGGGAAATCAGAGAATATAAATAACGGACTCTACAGTTTCAAGATCGTGGTAAAGATTATGCATATGATCTTTCGAAGTAACCGTTATAGGTGTCGAAAGAGTTGTGTATCTCTTCTGTTTACTTGCTCGTGCTGTCCAATCACCGACTTCAATATGATGAAGATAGAAGATAGTCTCAAGAGTTTTACGCATTGCAACCGTATCTCCTTCTACAATTATCTTAATTGCAAACGAGATGGGGTACTCTATTTTTTCACCTTTAAATGGATCAATCGACATTTTACATACTCACCAAAACACCAAGGGCAACTGAGTTAAGCTTTGTCTCGGCATCATCAGAGCGACTGGTTATCAAAATCGGCACTTTTGCACCTGTAATGACATGTCCATTCTTTGCGTGGCCATAGTAGTTCACTAATTTCCCAAGAACATTGCCTGTCTCTATATTTGGTACGACTAAAATGTCTGCATTTCCAGCCATTACAGAGTCGATACCTTTGATTTCAGCTGACTCTTTTGATATGACATTATCAATGGCAAATGGACCATCAAGATAGGCGTTAATATCATCAAGCTCACCATCTAACTGCATCTTTTTAATTGCGCCAGCATCAACAGTTGATTGAATTTTTGCCGTTACCTTTTCAACAGCTGAAATGTAGGCAACCTTAGGTTTTTCAAATCCAAGTTTGTGAAATACTTTTACGGCACTTCTTGTCATTTCAACCTTTGTTGGTAAATCTGGTAATGGAATAAGTCCACCATCTGTCAAACCGATAAGTCTTTTGTTATCATCTCTTTCCATTGGATCTTCATAGATAAAAACATCACTTAAAATAGATGAGATACGAAGATTCAGCTCTTTTGAAAAAATTGATTTCATCAACATCGCTGTTGGCACGCTCCCCTTCAGAATCAAGTCTACCTTTCCTTCATCAGCATAGCGTGCAGCAGTTGAAGTTGCCTGAGCATCATCAACACAGTGAATAA